>NZ_DAORSO010000067.1:11193-13018 GCF_035443565.1 Ornithinibacter sp.
CGTACCCACACCGACCAATAGGTCGATGTGGGTACGGGTTCCTTGGGGCGAGCCCCCGGAAGGTCAGTTCTTGAACGCGTCCTTGACCTTCTCGCCGGCCTGCTTGACGTCGGCCTCCGCCTGCTGGGCGCGGCCCTCGGCCTCGAGGCGCTCGTTGTCGGTCACCTTGCCGGCGGCCTCCTTGCCCTTGCCCACCAGCTCATCCTTGGCGTTCTCGATCTTGTCGCCGATTCCCATGGTGTTCTCCCTCGTTCGATGGGTGGAGCGCCGGCCACGATGGTGACCGGTGCGACCCTCGACGGTACGTACACGCTCACCCAAACGGGGGTTTGGGTACGGACCCTTCGGGAAGGTCCGGGAGTCAGGCCGGGGTGACGACGACGATGAGGTCGCCGCCCTCCACCTGCTGGTGGTGTCCGCTGAAGGCCAGTCGTGCCACGGTGCCGCCCACGGGGCTGGTGATGTTGGCCTCCATCTTCATCGCCTCGATCGTCGCGACGACACCGCCGGGCTCGACCGTGTCGCCCTCGGCGACGACCGGCGTGACGACCCCGGAGAACGGCGCCGGCACGTGGCCGGGCACGGACAGGTCGGCCTTCTCCACCGCCTTGACATCGGCGGCGACCGAACGGTCGCGCACCGTGACCGGCCGGAACTGCCCGTTGAGCGTGCACATCACGGTGCGCATGCCCTGGCGGTCGGCCTCGCCCACCGAGCTGATCCCGAGGATCAGGCGCTTGCCCGCCTCGATCTCGGCCTCGTACTCGGTTCCCTGCTCCAAGCCGTGCAGGAACTCGATGGTGCCGAGCACCGACAGGTCGCCGTAGGCCTCGCGGCTGGCCTCGAACTCCCTGGTCGGCCCGGGAAAGAGCAGCTGGTTCAGGGTGCGGCGCGGCTCGGTGGCCAGTGCAGACTCCTGCTCGGGGGTCAGCTCGGTGTGCCGCGGCTTGGCGGCGCGGCCCTGAAGTGCCTTGGTGCGGAAAGGCTCGGGCCAGCCACCGGGCGGGTCGCCGAGCTCACCTTCGAGGAAGCCGATCACCGAGTCGGGGATGTCGTACCTCGTCGGGTTCTCCTCGAAGTCGGCCGGGTCGGCTCCGGCCCCGACGAGGGCCAGGGCCAGGTCGCCGACGACCTTGGAGGACGGCGTCACCTTGACGATGTTGCCGAGGATGCGGTTCGCCGCGGCGTACATGTCCTCGATGTCCTCGAAGCGGTCGCCGAGACCGAGCGCGATCGCCTGCTGGCGCAGGTTGGACAGCTGCCCGCCGGGGATCTCGTGGAAGTACACGCGCCCGGTCGGTGAGGCCAGCCCTGACTCGAACGGCTTGTAGATCGTGCGCACGGCCTCCCAGTAGGGCTCGAGCGAGAACACCTTGTCGATGTCCAGCCCGGTGGGCCGCTCGGTGCCGTCGGTGGCCGCCACGAGGGCGGACAGGCTCGGCTGGCTGGTCGTGCCGGACATCGACGAACAGGCGGCGTCCACGGCATCCACCCCGGCGTCGATGGCGGCGAGCAGCGTCCCGATCTGACCGCCGGCGGTGTCGTGGGTGTGCAGGTGCACGGGCAGGTCGAAGCGTTCACGCAGCGCCCGCACCAGCGTCGCCGCGGCCGGCGCGCGCAGCAACCCCGCCATGTCCTTGATGGCGAGCACGTGGGCGCCGGTGTCGACGATCTGCTCGGCCAGGCGCAGGTAGTAGTCGAGCGTGTAGAGGCGCTCACCGGGGTCGAGCAGGTTGCCGGTGTAGCACAGGGCCACCTCGGCGACCGCCGTGTCGGTGGCGAGCACGGCATCCACCGCAGGGCGCATCTGCGACACGTCGTTGAG
>NZ_DAORSO010000068.1:0-12977 GCF_035443565.1 Ornithinibacter sp.
CGCGTGCGCCCTCGTAGCTCAGGGGAAGAGCACTTCTCTCCTAAAGAAGGTGTCGCAGGTTCGAATCCTGCCGGGGGCACCAGCCGCAGCGAAGCAAGGCTGCGTGCCCCCGGCAGGATGACGGGAGCCGGAGCAGACCGCGACGAAGGAGCGGACTGCGACGGCGGCACCTGCCGAGGGCGGCACCTGCCGGTCGCACCAGGTAGTGGGCACCAGGTGGTGGGCGCCACGCGGATCCCGACACCGGGGCCGGCCGACGGCTACCTGTGGTGACCTGGCGGCGGTCAGGGGGTGAGGATCAGGCAGGTCGTGGTGGCGTGCGCGAGCATCCGCCCGCTGGCGTCGAGCAGCTTGCCTTCGGCGGTGCTCTGCGTCCGCCCCCGGTGCAGCACGGTGCCGACGGCCCGGACACGGCCCATGCCGGGCCGCATCGGGCGGAGGTAGTGCACGTTGAGCTGGGCGGTGGTGTAGCCCGTGCCGGGCGGCAGGGTGGTGTGGACGGCACAGCCCATGCAGGAGTCGAGCAGGGTCGCGGCGATTCCGCCGTGCACCGATCCGAGCGGGTTGAGCATCCGCGCGTCCGGGTTGAGGGCGAACTGCGCGAAACCGTCGCCGACCTCTTCCATGTCCATCCCGAGCAGGTCGGCGATCCCCGGGGGCGGCAGTTGCCCCGAGACGACGCGCTGCATCAGCTCTAGGCCGGTCAGGCTCGCGAGGTCGCGCTGGGCGTTCACTGTGGGGCTCCTGCCACGACCGGGACGGCGACCGCCCGGACCGCCGGTTGCCGCCGCGGAAGCGAGACCGCGGAAACCGAGGTCAGCACGCCACAGATGACGAGCATCGCCCACACGCCGCCGAATGCGTCTGCCGCGATGGTCGGCGTGACGGTGCCCAGCACGGCCACGATGAGGGCCACGCCGAACGTGGCACCCAGCTGCCGGATCGCCTGGTTCACGGCGGCGCCCGCGCCGAACTCATCAGGCGGCAGGCCCTGCACGGCGGCGCTGGTCAGCTGGGGGATCACCATGGCGACGCCGAGCCCGGAGAGCAGGGAAGCCGGAAGCAGCTGGGTGACGTACGCCGGGTCGTCACCGAGCCTGGTGAGCAGGAACACCCCACTCGCGGCGATCAGGGCGAAGAACATGGCGGTGAACCCGATCGTGAAAGCAGCCGTGGCGATGTTCGCCCAGCGCACCGACGGTCTGGCGAAGATCCGCAGGTCCAGGGCTGGGTGCGGCACCGACAGCGTCCGCCGCACGAAGGCGGCGAGCACCAGGAGACCACCCGCCAGGGCAGCCAGCGTTGCCGGGGCCGTCCATCCCCACTGGTCGCTCTGCACGATGCCCAGGGCCAACAGGGTCAGCGAGCCCGCAAGCAGCGCGATGCCGAGGGGGTCGGGAAAGCGCGCCCGGTCGGCCTCGCGCGACTCCGGCAGGAGGCGGATGCCGAGGACGAGCGCGATCGCCCCGACCGGGACGTTGGCCAGGAAGACGGCCCGCCAGTCCCAGGCCTCCACCAGCAGGGCGCCTGCGGTGGGCCCCACCGCGGCGGCGAGCGCGGCGATCGCGCCCCACACGGCAACGGCCACCGGCACTCGCGCGGGCGGGAAGACCGACAGCACCAGCGCGAGCGAGGCCGGCACCAAGGCAGCAGCGCCGAGCGCCTGGATGACCCGGAACGCCACGAGCAAACCCGCCGAAGGGGCAACCGCGCACAGCACCGAGGCGAGGGTGAAGGCGACCAGGCCGATCAGGAAGACCCGGCGGCGCCCGTAGCGGTCCGCCATCCGACCCGCCGGCACCAGGGCGGCAGCCAAAGCGATCGTGTAGGCGGACAGCGTCCAGGACATCGTGGCGAACGACACCGACGGGAAGCTCGAACGGATGTCGTCGAAGGCCACGAACAGCACCTGCGCGTCGAGGAAGACCATGAACGCAGACAGGCTGCCGACCACCAGGACCACCCACGGGTTGACCGTGGGGCGGGGCAGCGCCGGCTGGTCGTCCATGACGGAGAACCGTAGCCCCGTTAGTTTACAAAATCAACGTATTGGTATCAGATCTCAACCATCGTACGATGACGGCGTGTCGAAGAAGAGCTACGACCAGTACTGCGGAATCGCCGCCGCGCTCGACGTCGTCGGCGACCGCTGGACCCTGCTCATCCTGCGCGAGCTCTCCTTCGGGCGCCGTCGCTTCACCGACCTGCGCACCGACCTGCCCGGCATTGCCTCCAACCTGCTGACCGACCGGTTGCGCGACCTCGAGCAGGCCGGCCTGGTGGAGCAGCAGGAGCTGCCACCACCCGCTGCCCGCACGGTCTACGCGCTCAGCACGGCCGGCAAGCGGGTCGGACCCGTGCTGCGCGAGCTGGCCCGGTTCGGGCTGCCCCTCCTCACCGAGCCGGTGGAGGGTCAGGTGCGACCCCGCACAGCGGTCCACGGAGCCCTTGCCCCGCACCTCGACACCTCGGGTGCAGCAGGTCGAGACCTGCTGCTCCGCTTCGACCTCGACGGCGAACAGCACTGGCTCCACGTCCGCGGCGGCCGCCTCGAACGGCCCGACCGGGAGGCAGAGCCGGACCTCGTCTTCACCGGCTCCGCCGCCGCCCTCATCGAGCTCTGCCGCGGCACCCGCGACCTCGAGCAGCTGGGTCCACTGCTGTCTGCGCACGGGAGCCAAACGGCGAAGCGGGCTTTCACCGAGATGTTCCCCGTGGGCGCGGTGGCGGCCGGCTGACGTCCGGCACCCTCGACACAGAGCCGAATCGGTGCGCTGCGCCGCACGGCCTCGGCACGGCTGGAACCGACCGCGACTCTGCGACCCTTGAGGACATGCGCCGCGACGTCTCGATGTCCCTGTTCTGGCGGGTCTGCCTCATCAACGGGGCCGTCTTCGCCCTGGGCACCACCGCCTTGGTGCTCTCCCCCGCCACGGTGTCCACCCGCCCCGTGATGTCAGAACTCGTGGTCCTCGTCGTCGGCCTGACCGTCACCGTCGTCGTCAACGCCCTCCTCCTGCGCACCGTGCTGGCACCGCTGGACCGGCTGGCCGGCGCCATGGACAGCGTCGACCTGCGCGAACCCGGAACCCGCCTCGACGAGGCCGGCTCCGGCCCGGCCCGCCGGCTCGTCACCGGCTTCAACGCCATGCTCGAGCGTCTCGAGAACGAGCGGGCCACGAGCACGGCCAGGGCGCTGCGGGCCCAGGAGGCCGAGCGGCAGCGCATCGCCCAGGAGCTGCACGACGAGGTCGGCCAGAGCCTCACCGCCGTGCTGCTCGACCTGCGCCACACCGGCGACGCCGAACCCAGCGAGGTCGCCGAGGCGATGGAGCGGGCCCGCAGCACCACGCGCACCTGCCTCGAGGAGGTCCGCCGCATCTCCCAGCGGCTGCGACCCGGGGTGCTTGCCGACCTGGGCCTGCTCAACTCGCTCAGCAGCCTCGCGAGCGACCACACGGCACGCACGGGGATGCCGGTGACGCGCGGCTTCGTGCCCGGCTTGCCACCGCTGACCCCCGAGTCCGAGCTCGTCGTCTACCGGGTGGCTCAGGAGGCCCTGACCAACGTCGTCCGTCACGCCCGGGCGACCTCGGTGTCCCTCGGCCTGGCCCGGGTGGGTGACAACGTCGTGCTCACGGTGACCGACGACGGAACGGGAGGCGCCGACGTCAGGCGGGGCACCGGCATCCACGGCATGCACGAACGCGCCCAGATGGTCGGGGGGTCACTCACCGTCGCCACCCCTGACGGCGGCGGCACCACGGTCCGGCTCTCGGTTCCAGCGGCGGGCACCCCGTGACCGTGCGCATCCTGCTCGCCGATGACCACTCGCTGGTGCGCGCCGGGCTGCGGCGCATCCTCGAGGCGGAGGACGACGTCGAGGTGGTGGCCGAGGCGGCCGACGGTGTCGAGGCGGTCAGCGCAGCGCGTACGACGCCGTTCGACCTCGCGGTGCTCGATGTGTCCATGCCGACGATGACGGGTCTGCAGGCCGCGCGCGAGATCACCCGCCGCGTCCCCGACGCGAAGGTGCTCATGCTCTCGATGCACGAGAACGAGCAGTACTTCTTCTCGGCGCTGCAGGCGGGGGCGAGTGGCTACGTGCTGAAGTCCGCCGCCGACGAGGACCTCGTGGAGGCGTGCCGGGCGGCCGTGCGCGGCGAGCCGTTCCTGTACGCCGGGGTGGCGAGCACACTGGTGCGTGACTTCCTGGACCGGATGCGGCGCGGTGAGCGGGTGCCGCGCAGCGTGCTCACCCCGCGCGAGGACGAGGTCGTGAAACTCATCGCGGAGGGCTACACCTCGCGCGAGATCGCCGCCGCGCTGGTCATCTCCGTCAAGACCGTCGACCGCCACCGGGCGAACGTGCTGGCCAAGCTCGGGATGCGCGACCGCACTGAGCTCACCCGGTACGCGATCAGGGCGGGCCTCATCGAGCCCTGAGGGCTACAGCACCTAGACGGGAGGGGCGTCGCGAAGGCGCGTCGCGGCATCCCGAAGGATCTCCGCCACCCGCGAGCCGAAGCGCTCCCCCGGCGTGGGCGCGGCCGGATCGTCGTGGGCGGCGAACCACGCACGCACCGCCCGCGCCTCGACCTCGGCGGCCGCGCGAACCTGCGGGTCCTCGCTCACCAGCCGCGCGACGAGGTCGGCGGCGTCACGACCGGATGCCGTGAGCGCGGCCACCAGCGCCACGTGGTCCTCCAGCAACTCCTCCACCCGGCGGCCCGAGCGCTGCGCCAGCCACTGCACACCCGGCCCGGGATCCGAGGTGCTCATCGGTACTCCTTCGCCAGCCAGGCCTCGGCCCGGGTCACGTCACGCAGCGGGATCGCCGCGAAGTCGGCGCCCAAGCGGACCAGCGCCTCGCGCACTCCCGGGCTGACGACGGCGATCTGCTGGGCCATCGCCGGGTGCCACGCCCAACCCTCCCCCGGCGGGATGTCGGCGGCAGGTTGCAGGCTGTACCTCGCCGGGACCCCGACGCTGATGCCGCCGATCACGGCTGGTTCCCGCCCGCAGACCGCGCACCCGCCCCGCCCCGCGGACCCGCCGACCAGTTGCCGGGTGGGCACCAGAAGTCGCACTCCTGCCGAGCCGTCCACCGTGAACACCTCGACCCCCTCGGTGAGCCCTTCCTCCGCCAACGCCCCGGCGACGTCAGCGGTCACCACGACGAATCCCTCTCGGGTGCAGGCCAGTCCGGGCACGGGCGACCTGCCCGTCAAGCGGGGCTCCGCGACGATCACCCCAGCCAACGGGAGTCCACACGCGCAGGCCGTGCTGCGGTTCTGCGCACCCTTCACCGTCGTGGCGAGCACCTTCGATGGCAACAGCACGCACCATCGGCCCTCACCCACTTCGGTGCCGGGCCGGGGGCTGGTTGACCCGTTCTCGGTGACGACCTCCCCGCCGAGTTCAGCGACATCAGCCCTCAGGTCGGGGATGCCGGCCACGTCGTCGTCCGCGACCGTCACCTCGAGCAGCCCCGCAGCCTCTCGGGCGGGCCGCTTGAGAGTGGCGCCGTCGGGCAGTCGGATGGTCATCACATAGCTCATGGCGTTCCTGTTCCGGGATAGGTGCGCTGGCACTCGGAGACGAAGACGGCAACTGCGGCGGCCCCGGGCGCGCCCATGCCCGAGAACACCGTGGCGTAGGCGGACGCGAGCAGGCCGGCCACCGTGGCCCGCGCCGTCGGGTGGGTCGCGGCGTAGGCCAGCCATCGGCCCGGGTCATTGACCACCGGCCTCTGGTCGGCAGCCTCGTGGGCGAAGGCAGCGGTGAAGGCGTCGTTGAACACCTGGTGGAAACCGCCGGGGAAACCCTTCAGCCCGTCGAAGTTGTGCAGGGCGCGGGGAATGAAGATCTCGGTCTGTTCGAAGGCCCCGCCGAGCCATTGGGGCCACGCGTGGTGGAACTCGTCCTGGAGGACATGGCCCTGCCACCATCGCAACATGTCCTGCTGGTCGGCGCCGTAGGAGGCGTCTGCCGCTTCCTGGGCGAGGTAGGTCTCGATGTCCGCCCTGGTCTGGGCGGAGACCCGGATGTAGATCGCCGCCCCCACGGCACTGGGATTGTCCAACGACCCCGCCGCCAACAACTGCCAGATGCGTTCGCGTACCTTGCTCGGCAGGTCGGGCCCGGCGGGACCACTGCCACGGATGGCGACCCGCGCCTGCATGGCCGCACGGATCGCGGCCGACGCTCCGGGCTGCGCGGACCGTTGCCAGGCCGTGTCGGCCGACAGGGTCACGGGGGCCGCGCCGAACGGGTCCTCCTGAGCGTGCAACTGCGCCTTGTAGCGGACGAGGTAGTCGCGCCCGTGCGCGATCCCGGGTCGGGCCGTCCACGAGAGGCCGAGATCGGCCAGGTTCTTGCCCACCGCCTTGCGCACCGCCGAGTCCGGCTCGCCCCGCTGCGCGGCCTGCGCCGCCTGCAGTCCCCGCATCGTCGCCTCCGAGGCCCACTCGTGGGCGAACGCAGAACCGAAGGTGTGGCTCTGGTTCAGGGGCGTCTGCTTCATCGGCAGTGCCCGCGGATCCGTCTCCGCCCGGGCACGCACCGTGCCCCACGAGGCACCCGCAGCAATGGGCGCAGCCCGCAGGGCCTCCACGATGTCGGCGCGTGCCTGGGGGTGAACCATGGCGAGCTGCGTGCGGAACATGATCTCAGGATCGCGGGTCTCCCCGAAGATCGTGAACAGGCGGTCCAGCATCCCCGCCATGGCCCGCTCCCGATTCTCCAGGGCGTCGTCCGAGGGCGGTTCGATGGTGTCGTCGCTGCTGTGTGATGCCTCGAGGAACGCGTGCGCCAGCTGCGCCGCCTCGGTGTTTGCCTCGTCCGCGACGGTCGCCAGCGAACCGCACAGCCCGCTGGCCTCGGTGCGCAGCGCATCGTCCGCCGGCTCACCGTCGTCGATCTTTGCCCTCCATCCGGCGATCTTCGTGGCAATCGGCTCCGGGACCGAGGCGACCATGACCTCGGCGGTGTCGCCGGACTGCTGCACGTACACCCGGTGGCTCTCACCACCGGCCGAGAAGCGCACCGTGGTGCCCAGCTCGTCGTCGCCGTTGCCGTCGGCGCCGTCCTCGGGGTTCTCCGAGCCGATGCCGAGTCGCGCCAGCAGGGCCCGCGCCCGGGTGACGAGGAAGACGACGATCCGCTCGACGATGCCGAGCACGTAGGTCTGCATCCGCACGATGACGGCGGCCACCTCGTCGGGCAGCCCACCCAGGCTGAGCAGCCCCGCGATGAAGTCGATCGCGACGACCATCATCGACGCCAGCGCCTTCTCGACCACCCCGGCGAGCCCGCTGATGTTGCCGGAGATGACGTTGGCGATCCCCCCGACGACCGCCTGCACGAAGGCGAAGATCCGAGCCGCGTTGCGGAAGATCCACGAACACACGACGTAGATCAGCCGCACCGCCTGGGCCACCGCACCGGCCGGGTTGAGCAGGCTGAAGATGTACTGCGCGGCCTGCACGACCAGGGTCTCCACGAGGTACTCGATCGCCGCGTCGAGGATCATCCCGACGATGTTCTCCGGGGTCAGCTGCTCCTTGACGAGGTCCACCAGCCCCTGCGGCCCGCGGGCGACGAGCACCGAGATCAGCTCCCACGCGGCCTCGAGCACGTCGACCGCGGTCGGGCCCAGGTGACGCACGAGGATCTCGCGCACGTTGGGCCAGGTGATCCCCATGAGCTGGAGGGCGAAGGTGAACAGCGCGGGGGCGTCGAAGCTCGTCGGCATCGGGATCGGCGTCTTCAGCCCGGAGAACAGCCACCGCCAGAACGCTCCCAGCAGGTGGGTACCGAAGTTGTCGAAGAACTGCGAGAACCCCTGCTTGACCCCGGCGACGAGGTTGTTGAGGAATCCCTCGGGGTTGGCCGCGATGTCGGCGACGACCGACTCGATCTGGGCGATGAGTGCCCAGAACGCCGCGGGCGGGATGTTCACCAGGCGCAGCAGCCCGTTGATGATCGCCCGCGCCGGGTCCTCGATGAACTCCTCGATGGCCCGCACCACCGCGCCGATGAGCCCGCCGGCCTCGAGCCGGCGAGCCTCCACCGCGGCGTGCGCCTCGTTGACGGCCGTCACCGCGGCCCGGGACACGTCGCGCACGAAGCTCGTCTGGGCGGCGGTCGCCTGCTGCGACAGCCCGTCGAGCAGGCCCTCGAACCGGGCGCGCTCGGCCGCCGCGAACTCGGGGAACTCGGCCTCCATCTGGTCGAACAGCGCCCCGATGTCGGTGCGGGCGCGCACGATGATCGCCTGCGCCGCCGCGATCACCCCGTTGACCTCGCTGGAGATGTCGAGCAGCAGCTCGCCGATGTCGTTGCCGAACTGGTTCTCGGCCCGGTTGTACTCGCCGGTGACCCACGACGGCAGGCCCGCGATGTAGTCGCCGACCGCGACGATCGTGCCGACCACCCCGCTGTGCCGCTCCTCGATCCAGCGCTGCACCCGATCCAGGCAGTCGTGGAACTCGCGGGAGTGCCGCGCCAGCCCGGCCTCCCACCGCCCCATCGCCGTGCGCCCGAGCGGGGTGAGCAGCCCGGTCACCTGGCGTTCGGCCGCGTCGTAGATGGCCTGCGCCCGCTGCGAGACGTTCTCGCGGGTGACCTCCTCCTGCCCGGTCATCCCCTCCTGGCGTTCGGCGACACCCCCGATCGTGCCGGTGCGGGCCGCGCGCAGCGCCGCGACCGCCTCCTGCTGAAGGCGCGCCATGTCGGCCTGCGCGCTGTCGATGGCGACCTGTTCCTCGGCCGCGATCTCCGCCGGAGTGCGCTGGGCGAGCTCCCCCAGCTCACCACGGGCCGCGCGGGCCTCACCGAAGGGGCCGTCCGGGATCTCGGCGGTCACCCGGGTCTCCATCCCGGCGTCGGCGATCCGCTGGTCGGTCGCCGCGACGTCGGCGTCCAGCGACGTGTTCTCCGGCGGCAGCGGGTCGGGCGCCGCGCTCGCGGCGTCGACGCCCATCCCGGGGCTCGCGGCGGGCGGGGTCGCCACCGGGCTCGGCGACAGCGCCGGGCTCCCCGCGGGGGGAGTCGACATCGCGTCGTACTCCCCGCTCGCCTCGCTGACCTGCCCGTCGACCGTCCCCGAGACGGTCTCGCCCGCGGACTGCGCCTCCTGCGTCGGGTCGGTCGCCAGCAGCTGGTCCTCGTCCTCGGGCCGGTTGTTCCTGATCGCGTCGCGGATCCGCTGGACGAGCTCGACGATCTCCGGGCTCGGCGCGGGGCGCTCCCCCAGCTCGGCCGCCAGCTCCTCCCGCGCCCGGGCCGCGGTCTCGGCGACCGGCTCGGTCACCGCCCCCCGGGCGTCTGCGGTGTTCTGATCGGCACTCGGAAGCTCCCTCGCTGCCCGCGCCGCCCCACCCGCACCGCCCGCGACCGCACCCCCACGAGCGGCCGCCGCGGGGCCGGGTGCCGTGGGCGCCTCGGGCATGAGCACCGGGGCAGTGGGCGCCGCCCCGCCGCCCTCACCGGCGGCGCCCGGCTCGGCGGCCACGGCCTCACCCGCCGCCCCGCCCACCCCCTCAGGCTGACCCGCAGCACCATCCATCCCGGCGTCGGATGCCGTCGGCGCACCTCCCGCTGCCGCCTCACCGGCGCTCGCCGCGCCCCCACCCGCCACGGCACCGCCGGCATCGACGACGGGCCCCGGCACGGGTGGGTCGACCACCGGCACCGCCGCTCCCACACCACCGGCCGGCAGGTTCTCGGGCAGCACCGGCGGGGTCGCACCGTCGAGCACCGGCCCGACGATCCCGGCGATCGCGGCCCGCACAGCGGCGTCCAGCACGGCCAGGGTCTGCGGGGCGTCGACGCCGTACACGCCCGGCGCGAAGAACAGGTCGCGGTTGCTCACGAACGCGGGGCCGTCGACCACCGGGGCCTCGCGGTGCACGACGAGCGACGACAGGTCGACCCCGAGCAGGCCCCGGTAGAGCTCGGCGATGCGTGGGCTGATCGGCTCACCGAGCGGGACGGCGTCGCCCGGGAGCTCGAGCGTCACGCCGCCGTCGATCGTGGTCGCGGCGATGCCCGCGGATGCCGTGAGCGTCACCTCGGGCGGCAGCGCCGCCAGGTCGACGCGCAGCGCCGTGCCGCGGATCTCGGCCGCGGGCAGGGCGAGCTCCGCCGAGGGCTCCCACCCGTGCACCACCCACGTGGCGGAGCCGAGCGCAAGCCCCAGCACCTGGAGGTCGGCGCGCAGCTCGACCCGGCCGTCGAGCACCCCGTCGGGGCCGAATCCGGCGCTGCCGGTGACGTCGACGAAGGCCCGCCGCCCCGAGAGCACCACCGAACCTCCGCCCTGCCCCCACCGGGCCGCGACCGCCTCGAGCCCCCCGGCGAGCAGGCCCTCGAGCACCACGACGGGATCGTCGGACACCGGACCCGGGACGCGGTCGAGCACCGGTGCGCGCTCGGTAGCCACGCCGAGCGGCCCGAGCACGGCTGCCGAGCGCTCGGCGGCCTCGGGCCCGGACCCCGCGGCCCGCCCCGCAGCCGCCGGCGCGCGGCTCGCGACGGCCGTCACGGTGGGGCCGATCGACCCGCCTTCTCGTACTGCCGACGGATCGCCGTCACGAGAAGGTCCTGGCTGACGACCCCGTCGCCGGCCGCGGCGAGGTACGCGGCATCCACCGCGGCGTCGCGCACCTGGGCCCCGGTGATCGCGAAGCGCTCCGCGAGCGCCACGACGTCCAGGTCATCGGCGACGGGCAGGTCGGGAGGCAGGGCCCGCCGCCAGAGCTGCTCACGCTCGGGGGCGCCGGGCGCAGGGAACTCGACCATCACGTGGATGCGGCGCTGGAACGCGGGATCGATGTTGCCGAGCAGGTTGGTCGTGAGGATGACGACCCCCTGGTGGGTCTCGATCCGCGAGAGCAGGTAGGAGACCTCCTGGTTCGCGTAGCGGTCGTGGGCGTCGGAGACCTCGGTGCGCTGGCCGAAGATCGCGTCGGCCTCGTCGAAGACGAGGATGCAGCGCTCACGCTCGGCCCGCTCGAAGACGGCCGCCAGGGCCTTCTCGGTCTCGCCGATGTACTTCGACACCAGCGCCGACAGGTCGATGACATAGGCGGTCAGGCCCGCCGAGGCCGCGATCGCAGCGGCCGTCATGGACTTGCCCGTGCCCGGCGGCCCGTGCAGCAGGGCGAGCAACCCGCCGACGTTGTCGTGGTGCCGCCCGAAACCCCAGGTGTGCACGACGCGTTCGCGGTGGGCGATCCGTCGCTCGATGTCGGCGACCTTGGCGCGGGCCCGTGCCGGCAGGACGACATCGGCCAGGGTGTGCACCGTCGTGAGCGGGCGGGCCGGGAACCCCGAGGACACCCGTGGCGGTGGTGGCGGCTGCCCGAGCAGCCAGGCGAGCAGAGGCGGGTCGGGCGCCAGCGTGCCGCTGAGGTCGTCGGGTGGGTCGAGGGTGAGCAGGCCGGTGGCGCGCAGGGTGCCGGCCTCGCTGAGCAGGGCGGTCACGTCGAGCCGGCCCGCCAGGGTGCGGGCCGCGAGGGTGCGGGCGACCTCGCCGGTGAGGCCGGTGACCCCGGGCCGGTCGGTGAGCGTGGCGTACGCGGCCGCGAAGCGCTCGTCGACGAACGGGGCCACCGCCGCGACCAGCACGAGGGCCTCGGCCGGCCCGAGCCCGGCCATGGCGATCGTCGCGGCGAGCGGGCCGCCGCCGTCGTACCGCTCGAGCGGGGGGATGCCCTCGTCCGCAGCCGCTGCCCCCTCCAGCCCGCCGCTACCCTCGACCAGCGAGGGCGCCAGCGGGCGCCCGGCCGGGCCACCCCTGCGCTCCTCGGCCCGGACCCGGATGACGGCATCGAGCATCTCCAGCGCTGCACCGAGTTCGGCCACCGGGGTGGCGACCGTCGGGCGGGTGCTCACCGCTGCCACCGCACGCTGATCGGGCGCGACCACGGCAGCGCCAGCAGCCCGAGGGGGTAGGGCAGCGCGCCCAGCACGACGTCGAGCGGTCGCGCCGCCGCGCTCAGCCGCACGTGGTCGGAGCGCTCGTCGAGCAGCCCGGCGCGCATCACCCACTCAGCTCGCACGAAGTCGGCCGTCGACCCCGCGAACCCGGGCAGCAGCGCGGCGAAGTTCCGCAGCACCTCCTGCGCCGACTGCTCGACCTCGTCGCGGCGTCGCAGGTTCACCGCGCCCGAGACCGGCAGGGGGAGCCCGGCCTCCCCTGGGCTCCCGGCGAGGAGGCGCACGAGCGGGTCGTCGCGCGGCGGGTCCTGCGCGCTGACGAGCAGCGCCAGCGCCGCGGCGCGCACCGGGGCAGCAGGCAGGCCCGGGTGCAGCGCCACGGCGGACCGGCAGTGATCGGCCAGCCACGGATAGAGCAGCACCAGCCCTGCGGCGGTCGTCAGGTGCGCGGTGTCGATCACCGCCGAACTGGTCTCGTCGACGAGGTCGCCCACGGTCGACACCAGCGCGAGGTCGGCCGCCGCACGTGCCCGCTCCCCCGGGGCCCCCGGCGAGCCCGGCGACGTCACGGGGTCCCCGACGGGATCGGATGCCGGGTGCCCGGGTCGCGCTGCACCCTCACCGCCCGCTTCGGTCGCGTCCACCTCCGCCGGGGTGACCGCACCCCCCGCACCGCGCAGACCGTCCCGGTCCGGCTCGTCCTCGGGGGCGCGAGCCACCACCGGCGCCCCGCCCTGACTCACCACACGAGCCAAGGCGCCGACCACCTCGCCCCAGCGGCCGGCCAGCAGCCGACGGCACTCGTCGACGCGGAGCGGGTCGGCGACCCTCCACGCCTGCCGGGGCACGGCATCCGGTCGGGCACCACCCGCCACCCACGCCAGGGCCGCGCGAACGGCATCCGCCGCGGTCGGCGAGCTCCGGTCGGTGACCTGGTCGGGCTCCGCCGTCGAGACCCGACCCCGCGCGCCCGCGGCGAGCGTGTCGTGCACCGCGGCCCGGATCGCCTCGGCCCACAACGCCGCGAGCGT
>NZ_DAORSO010000069.1:0-12618 GCF_035443565.1 Ornithinibacter sp.
CGAAAGTGTGAGGCCGTTCTCGCTGGCAACGCGCTCAGTCCGTCCAGAACCACCTTGATGACCAACCGAATTGACGTCCTTCGCACGGCTGTCGATCTGGTCCAGCGGGCCCACGCACGGTGCTAGCGCACTGCCTGTTCTCACCCCTTGGGCGACTTGGATCTTGCATGCCCTCGCCCGAGGAGCCCGGTTGTGCAAAGTACCCCGCACGCGCTCGTGCAGTCTTCGATGCATCTCGACAACGGGCAAGATGCTCGTATGCCGGTTCTCGCTGCCGCCCTCGCGCATCGTCGTCTCGTGAACGACAACGCGGCTCTGCGTCTGATGCGTGCGGATCTGCTGCCGGTCGTGGCGGCTGTCCTGGGTGAGTATCTGGGGGCTCCGGGAGCGCGCGTGTCGGTCGACGAGATGCACGAACGGTTGAGCGCCGAACTCGACGAGGTGCGAGACCACTTCGACCTCGGAAACAAGTCCGCCAAGGCGTACTGCGACGACTGGCGGGACGCGGGTCTCATCATCCGCCGCCCCGCCCTTCAGGCTCGAGGTGAGACGTACGAGTTGTCGTCCGAAGCACGCGACGCGCTGCGCATTGTCGAGCAACTCGACTCACCGCAGACGACGGTCACCGAGTCCCGACTCGTGGCGCTCATGGCGGCTGTGCACCGGCTCGCTCTTGAGACCGACACCGACGTGACGCGTCGCCTCGATGCGCTCATGGTCGAACGTGCCCACATCGACCGCGAGATCGAGCGGATCAGCGGCGGAGACGTCGAGGTGCTCGACGACCGCCGCGCCACAGAACGCCTGGCCGACATCCTCCTGCAAGCGCAAGGGCTCCCCGCCGACTTTGCGCGCGTCCGGGCCCGGTTCGAGGAGCTCAACCAAGAGTTGCGGGCCGGCATCCTCGCCGTCGACGAGGTGCAAAGCACGGTTCTCGACGACATCTTCCGCGGTGTCGACCTCATCGAGTCCTCCGACGAGGGACGGACGTTCACCGCGTTTTCGTCGCTGCTTCGTGACCCGGAGCAGTCCTCCCGCCTCGACGCCGACGTCACCGACATCCTGGACCGTGACTTCGCTCAAGGTCTCGAACCTGGCTCGCGGCGGGCGTTGCGCGGGCTGGTACGCGACCTCAAGAACGGTAGCCGAGAGGTGCACGGTGTCCTCACCGATTTCGCGCGCGGCCTGCGCAGGTACGTCTACTCGCAGGAGTTCCAGCGCGATCGCGTCCTCCGCGTCGCCTTGCAAGAGGCTTTGGCTGCGGCACTCCCAGCCTCCGTGCGGTCACGTCCCTTCACCGAGATCGGACGCGAGCTGGAACTGTCGGCCATGGGGTGGAACAGCGTCGGCGAGGTGGTCCCACACGACCCGTCCGAGTTCGACGCCGGCGAGTCCCTAGTCGAGGTGCAGACCCACGCCGTCGATTTCGCTGCCCTTGCAGTTATCGCCCGCGAGACCGAGATCGACTACGACGAATTGACCCGCAACGTCAACGACGTGGTCCGTAGTCGCGGCCCCTCGACGGTCGCGGAGGTACTGAACGTGCATGAGGCCACCCAGGGCCTGGCCAGCGTGGTCGGGTTGCTGTCGCTGGCCGCGAGGTTCGGGCGCGTCGACCGTGACAGGCGCGAGCAGATCGCGTGGACGGGGGCGGCGGACAAGCATCGCCGCACTGCCGAGATCGTGGTCCACCGATTCACCGAGACGGTGCCGGCATGAACATCGACGAGGCAGACCTGCTTCTGGGCGGCAGCGCGCCCGACCGCCTGTGGACAGGCGACCGCGGCACCCTCGCCGAAACCTCACGTCGCGCCCTCGTCCGCCTCCTGCAGGGTCCCTATCTCTCCGGCGCCGCACACCCACAGCTGTGGGCGGCGCTCGCTGCGGACGAGGCCGCCATCCGTTCGGCGCTGCACAACCTGTTCCTCGACCTCGTCATCGACCCGATCGATGAATTCGCGTTCACCCGCAAGGTGCGCACCGTCGAGGTCGACGTGCCGCAGACCCTGCGCAGCACGACCCTGACGTTCGCGGCAACCGTCATGCTGCTGGTGCTGCGCCAGATCCTCCTCGCTGCCGTCGGCGAGAGGCGAGTCATCGTCGGGAAGACCGAGGTGTACGAGCGCCTGGCGGTGTACCGGCAAGGCGACGAGGCCACCTATCAGCGGAACCTCAACAGCGCGTGGAACCAAATGGTCAACAAGTTCCGCGTCCTTCACGAGTTGGACGACGGACGCGCCGAAATCTCACCGGTGCTCAAGTTCCTCATCGACGACGAACAGGTGGGCGCCTTGACCGAGGTGTTCCACAGACTCGCTAGCGGCGCAGAGGGCGACCCACAGAGCGCACCTGCCGACGAAGGTTCCACGGTCGACGACGAGGATGAGTCGTGAGCACGTCCACCCCGATGGAAGCCGTTGGCCTTCTGGCCCTGCCCGGAGTCGCCTCTGGCCAGTGGCGCCTGTCCGAGGTGCAACTCGCCAACTGGGGCACGTTCGACGCTGGCATCTATCGCATCGACATTGCCAGGGAAGGGCACCTCATCACCGGCGCGTCCGGCTCGGGCAAGTCGTCGCTGCTCGATGCCATCGCGGCCGTACTTACCCCCGACAAGTGGTTGCGTTTCAACGAGGCCGCGCAGGGCGCCGAGGCGCGTGCCAACCGCCGTTCCATCGTGAGTTACGTGCGCGGAGCGTGGACCCGCACCAACGACGAGCTGGAGGACCGCGTGGTCGCGGCCTACCTCCGCCCCGGAGCCACGTGGAGCGGCATCGTGCTGCGATTCGAGAACGAGGTGGACGCGCCGATCTCGTTGTGCCGTCTGTTCTTCGCGAAGGGGACCGGCACCACCTCGGCCGACATCAGTGACATCTGCATCCTTGACCGCAGCGCTCTCGACCTGGCCGACCTGCAGACGTACGCGCGGGGCGGACTGCAGACCAGGCAGCTCAAGAAGGACCGGCCCGACGCCGTTGTCACCTCGGCGGGCACGCACACTCGGTTCTACGTGAAAATGCGCAGCCTGTTCGGCATCGGCGATGAGACGGCTCTGCAGCTCCTCCACAAGACGCAGTCCGCGAAGGGCCTCGACAGCCTCGACCAACTCTTTCGTGAGTACATGCTGGAACGTCCGGGCACGTTCGAGCTCGCGCAGACCGCCTTGGCGCAGTTCAGCGAGCTTCGCGACGCCCACGACCACGTCGTCCAGCTGCGGCTGCAGCGCGACCACCTCGTGGAGTTGCGGGAGGCGGCGATCGCGTACGACAAGGCGCTCGAGGCCGGCGTGCGAACCGGGCGCCTCATCGACGGGGTGCTGCCGTTTCGTGTCCGTCGAGGGCTCGCCCTCGCCCGCGATGAACTCCATACCGTTGAGCAGCACCTCATAGGTCTCCGGAGCGCGCAAGAGCGGGCGCATGCCGCAGAGGTTTCTGCCGAGAAGACGCTGACCCAGGCGCGTGATCAACTCAGCGCCGCCGGTGGCTTCGAGGTGAGCTCGCTGGGTGAACTCATCGAGAGCGCAGAGGTGGAAGAGGGGAACGCGAAGCGCCGGTGGGAGCAGTTCGCGGCCCAGCTAGCGGCTGTTGGCATCGCCACGGCGCCCACCACGGCCGCCGAGTTCGCCGAGCTGCTCGACCAGCTCGATCGTGCCCCGGCCATCGAGGCCACAGGGGCCACCTACGAGGAGCAGGCCAGCTTGGCCGATGCGAAGCGCCGCGTGGCGACCCTCGAGGGGGAGATCGAGTCCCTGCGGAGGAACCGGTCGACCGTGCCGTCGGTGCTTGCCAGCGTGCGCCGGGCGGTGGCAGAGGGTGTGGGGCTGCCGACGTCAGCATTGCCCTTCGTCGCCGAACTCATCGACGTCAAGCCTCAGTTCGCGGAGTGGGAGGGCGCCATCGAGCGGGTGTTGCATTCGTTTGCGCTCACCATGTTGGTCCGCAGCGACCACCTCCCCGCAGTCAGGCGCTGGGTCGACGGCACCACCATCCCGGTGCGGCTGGTGTATGAGGAGCTGCGCGCGGACGCCCCGGCCGCTCGCCCGGCGCGCAGCGAGGTGTCCCTTGTCAACCGCGTCGCCGTGAGCGACGGGGCGTTCGCTCCGTGGCTGCAGGGCCAGCTGTCCGCACGGTACGACGTGGCGTGTGTGGAGCGTGCCGACGACCTCGACGCACACGACCGCGCCGTCACCATCCGCGGGCAGATCCGCACACGCGGCCGTTACGAGAAGGACGACCGCCGCCGCATCGACGATCGCTCGAACTGGGTGCTCGGCAACGCTGAGCGCAAACTCGACGTTCTCATCGATGCCCTGACCAGTGCCCAGCGCGTGGCGGACGCCGCGCAGGCGGTCGTGGATGCCGCGGAGCGGCGGCGCCGCGATGGTGATCGGCGCAAGAGCACCCTCGAACATCTCCGCGCGCAGTCGTGGAGCGATCTCGATCATCATGAAGCAGCGGTGAAGGTCGCGCGCCTCATTGATCGGCGGACCCGACTCACCGAAGGCAACGCGGACCTCGCCAAGGCCAGCGCGTTCGTCGCCACCGCCGAGCTCGACTATGCGGAGGCGCGGGACCTCCACCGGGATGCCAGGGACGCGGCCCGCGACGCCGAACTGGGGGCGGCCAGCCTCCGTGAGGCTGTCGCCGACCTCATGGCACAGGTCGAGTCAGGTTCGGTACCGGATGTCGACGAACCCACGTGGCACCTCCTCGACAAGCGCTTCCGCGCGGTGAAACGCGCCATCACCCGGAGCACGATCGCCGATGTCGCCAACGAAGTGCTCCGCCGCCTCCAGGATGAACGCGATACCGCTCAGCGTGCCGCAACCGCCGCCGCCGGGACGGTCACGAGCTTGGCCACACAGTTCCGCAGCCAGTGGGAGTCTGCGGCCGTCGACCTGCGACCCGACGTGGAAGACCGCGCCGGCTACGTCGCGATTCTCGACACCATCGTGGCCAACGGCCTGCCTGACCACGAGGCCACGTTCTTTCGGCTCCTGCGCGAACGATCCCGAGACCTGATCGGTGAGCTCGTCAGCGACATCCTCCGCGCACCTCAGGAGATCGAAGAGCGCGTCACCCCAGTCAACGCGTCGTTGCGGCGCTCGCCCTTCGACGACGACCGTTGGCTGCGGCTGCGCGTCAAACTGCGTCGAAGTGAGACGGTCAAGCGTTTCATCGACGAACTGCGCTCCATCTCCGAAGGCGGCTGGCGCGACGACGATGTGGACTCCGCGGAGCGGCGCTTCACGACGATGGCCGAGGTCATGCGACGGTTCGGCTCGAGCGAGCACGTGGACCGGGTGTGGCGGAGTCAGGTGCTCGACACCCGCCAGCACGTCACGTTCCTCGCTGAAGAGATCGACGAGCACGGACGCGCGCACGCGACGTACGACTCCGCCGCGACCATGTCCGGCGGTCAGCAACAGAAGTTGGTCGTGTTCTGTCTGGCGGCGGCCTTGCGTTACCAGCTGGCCGACGCAGAGGACGTGCGGCCGCGCTATGGCACGGTCATCCTCGACGAGGCGTTCGACAAGGCCGACACCCGCTACACGCGCATGGCCCTGGACGTGTTCAGGGAGTTCGGTTTCCATCTCGTGCTCGCCACGCCGCACAAGCTGGTGCAGACCATCGAGCCATATATCGGCGGGGCGACCACCATCGAGAACCCCACGCGCTGCTGCTCGACAGCGGCCAGGATCGCGTGGACCGTCGACTCCGGCCCGCGCGGCGACGCGGCTGCGGAGGTCCCCTCGTGAAGTCAGTGGCCGAGGTCCGCGTCGTATGCCGCGACCGGCTTGTGCGACGGATGGGGGAGTGGGCGGGGGCGTTGGTGACCCCGGATGCCGGGCCGCCACGGTTCACCATTCCCCTGCATCCCCCCACCGAGAAGGAGATGTTGGCGGACGAGAGCGCGGCGGAGGAGTGGGCTCGGAAGTGGGCGTCGTTCCCCCTGCCTGATGGTGTCGAGGTCGAGTGGGACACCCGGGTCTGGCGAAGTATCGGCCGTCAGCAGGTGCCCGTGCGCGTGCTGGTGCGCGACGCCGACGGGGCGGCTGCGCTGGCGGGAGGTGCGGCGCAGCGAGACTGGCTCCGGCTGAGGAGCCGCGCACTCGTCGTCGCCGCACGGTTCGGAGACACAGCGGACGTGGCTCGCACGGTGAGGCTGCGTCGCGCCACGTTGGTGGGCTACTCGGACGTCGAGTTCGGGCAGGTGGTCGACGTGGCGGCCTGGGTCATCGCCAACCCGATCACTGGGCTCCGTCCTCGGCAGGTGCCGGTTCGGGGGGTCGACTCGAAGTGGCTCGGCCACCATCGGGCGATCGTGCGTGATCTGGTCGGTGCCGTGACGGGCTCCGTCGAGCTGGGTCTGGTGGAGTCCGATCCGCTCATCAGGTTGCGGATCCTCGACCCCACCCTGAGCGTCGGCGGCTTGCGGGACGTCGCTGCACCGCCGCAGCAGGTCGCCGCTCTCCCCCTGGCGCCGCGCGGGGTGATCGTCGTGGAGAACCTCGAATCGGTGCTCGCCATGCCGGACCTTCCGGGCGCGGTGGTCATCCACGGCAGCGGCTTCGCCGTCGATCGGGTGGCATCGATCCCATGGGTCGTGCGCGTGCCGATCCTCTACTGGGGCGACCTCGACTCTCACGGTTTCGCGATCCTCCACCGCCTCCGGCTGCACCATCCAGCAGTGACCTCGGTGCTCATGGACGAGGCCACCTTGCTGGCGCACCGTGACCTGTGGGTTCCCGATCCCCACCCCACGAGGGCGGCGCTCGACGGGCTCACCGGCGAAGAACGGGCAGCGCTCGCTCGCCTGCGCACGGAAGGGGACGTCCGGCTCGAACAGGAGCGGATCCCGTGGAGGCAGGCGCTGGCCGCCATCCGGGCGGCGTGGGAGGGCGAGCTCGACCTGCCGGTGGATCGTCCGGGTCGTCGAGGAACACCATCGGGACCCGGTCGGTGAGCCAGCCATTGTGTGCGTCGCCATCACCAATCCCGAGCTCACCGGAACCCCTGCCCCCCAGCCAGCAGTCCCTCCCACGACCCGGCCGCGGAGCACGCCGCCGCGCCAGCGAGGCGACGACCTCCATGACGACCCCGAGCCGAGGGGTCACGACACGCCGAGTTGGGTGGCTGATTCCGGGCGTTTGTCGACCCCTCGACTGGCCCCACCGTTGCGCTGCCTGCGGGGGGCGGTCCCACCTGGGGGTGGCGCCCGCCCTCGAGGGTCGCCATCCGCTGACCGAAGCCTGGTGGGAGGATCGGCGTCATGCAGCTCGACGACGTCGTGATCCTCGACGGTGGCCTCTCCAACGCCCTCGAGGCCCGAGGCGTTGACCTGTCCTCCGACCTGTGGACGGCACGCCTGCTCCTCGATGATCCCGGGCAGATCGCCACGGTCCACCGCGACTACTACCTCGCCGGTGCCGACGTCGTCACGACGGCGAGCTACCAGGCCAGCGTCCCCACCCTGATGGCGGCCGGGCTCAGCGAGCGCGAGGCCGAGCGCGCCCTCACCTCCAGCGTCACGCTGGCCACCGAGGTTCGCGACGAGGTTGCCGCCGCGACCACCCGCGCCCGGCATCCCCTCGTCGCGGCCTCGGTCGGCCCCTACGGGGCGGCGCTGGCCGACGGTTCGGAGTACCGGGGCCGCTACGGCGTCACCGCGAGCGTCCTGCGCGACTTCCACGCCCGACGACTCGAGCTGCTGGCCTCTGCCGACCCCGACCTCCTCGCCGTCGAGACCATCCCCGACGCCGACGAGGCGGAGGTGCTCGTCCCCCTCCTCGACGACCTGGGCCTCCCGACCTGGTTCTCCTACTCCGTGCAGGGCACCGCCACCCGCGCGGGCCAGCCGCTCAGCGAGGCCTACGCAGTCCTGGCCGACAGCACGAGCATCATCGCCGCCGGCATCAACTGCTCCGCACCGAGCGACGTGATGGATGCCCTTCGCCTCGCGACCCGAGCCACCGGCCGCCCTGCCGTCGCCTATCCGAACCTCGGTGAGACCTGGGACAGCGCGACCCACACCTGGAGCGGGGAGGCCGCGTTCGACACCGACCTCGCCGCCGACTGGGTCGTCGCCGGCGCCCGCTTCATCGGCGGCTGCTGCCGCGTCGGACCCGAGCAGATCGCGACGTTGTCACAGCGTCTCGTTCCAGCCCGCGCCCCCGTCGCCGCGCCACCACCGTGACGCGCGGTCTGCACGGGCACCCGGCGTGAGCCACCGGGGCGGAAGGGGTCTTCTTCCTCGGCGAGACCTTGCACCGCGGCGTCTCCGACGGCAGTGAGGATGCCGTGGTCACCCTTCCCGAGTAGCCGTCACCTCCCGCAGCGGGCAGACCCGACTCCACCGACAGTGGCTCGGGTCAGCTCGTTCGGCCGGTGCCGTTCGCGGCGCGCCCGTGCCGAGGCGCCACGCTCAGCGACACGGCGACGGTGTCCCCGAGGTCGATCTGCTCCTGCGTGCGGACAGCCTGCTTCACGGGGAGCACGTAGCCGCCCTCGCGGGGGAGCAGCGAGGTCTCCCACAGGGTGTCGCCCACCTGCACCTGCACCGGGATCGCGCCCCAGCCGTACGTCGTCTCGGCGGCCTCTGCGGCGATCTCCTCGCAGGCTGCCGGGGGAAGCCGGAGCCAGTGGTGGGGTGCCGGGCCCCGCCACTCGAAGAGTTCCGCCCTGAAGGTCAGGTCCACGCTGGTCAGGCTAGCGAGGCTCGGGCACGATGGGCCGATGGCCAAGTACCTGATCTCCTTCCCCAGCGCGACGATGGTCCTCGCCCCCGAGGACTTCGAGGCGGTTGTCGAGTCCTCCCACTCGGCGATGCGTGAGGCCAAGGACGCCGGGGTGTACGTCTTCGGTGGTGGCATCGACGAGAGCGTCGCCCCGGTCCTCGTCCATGCCGACGGCGCGATCACGCACGAGACGTCGCACCTCGACGGTGGCTTCCTCGTGATCGAGGTGCCCACCCGCGAGGAGGCCGAGCGCTGGGCGGCCCGGGTCGCGCAGGGGTGCCGGACCCCGCAGGAACTGCGGGTGTTCGGCTTCGACCCGGAGTCCTGAGGGGTCCCGCATCGAGTGAGCGCAACGTGCCGTCTCGCGACCTTCGGCACGGCATGCTGCGCTCACTCGACGGACTGCTCGGGGTGGCGGTCAGGAGTTCGGCGGGTCGCGCATGTGCAGCGTCAGACGATCTCTATACCCGAAGAGGAAGAAATCATCCTGCTTTGGTGGAAATGTGGCGTTGAACATCAAGGATCCCGATACCGATCGGCTGGCCCGCGAACTTGCTGCGCTCACCGGCGAGAGCATTACGACCGCTGCACGCCGTGCGATTCAGGAGCGGCTCGAGCGGGTGAGGGCTCGCGCCACCGTGGGGGCGGCCGAGGACGACGTGCTCGCCATCAACGAGCGAGGTCGGGCACGTCAGGTGTTGGACTCCCGCAGTCCCGACGAGAGATCATCGGCTACGACGCGAGCGGCCTCCCCACGTGACCGTCGCGATCGACACGTCCGCACTCGTTGCCGTGGTTTTCGGCGAGCCGGACGCCCAATCCATCGCCGGCATCCTGACTCGTCACGCGGGAGACCTCGTCATCAGCGCTGCCACGGTCGTCGAGGCGTCGATCGTGGTGGAGAGCAGTCAAGGGCCGGAGGCGACCGCCGATCTGAGGCTCCTCCTTGCGATCCTCCAGGTCGAGGTCGTGCCCTTCGACGAGGCTCAGGCCCTCGCGGCCGTCGCCGCGTGGCAGCGGTTCGGGAAGGGTCGGCATCCCGCGAGCCTCAACCTCGGCGATTGCCACGCGTACGCGCCCGCTCGCACCGTTGGGGCGGACCTGCTCTTCAAGGGTGACGACTTCACCCAGACCGACGTCAGGCAAGCGACCTAGTCGATCGGCCGCATGGCGTGCAGCAGCGCCGGCCCAGGTGCTGAGCCGGTCACGTCCAGTGGGTGTCACTGCCCTTCGGCTCGATGAGCTGGAGCCCGGCAATACGGCGAAACAAGCCTGTGGATAACTCGAATCGAGCGTCAGTGGCCCGTGCTTCGATGGTGACGTATCGGGGGAGACGTCAAAACGGGGGAGTGACATGGCGGGCACGTGGCAATGCGCGGCAGGGGTAGGGGCAGGGGCGGCGAACACGCTCGGGGAGGGTCGGTGCTGACGCCCGGCGAGGTCGCCTACCGCGATCAGGAGCGCCGCCGGACCACCGAAGCGATCCGGCGTTGGGGGTGCCTGGTGATGCACGTGTCAGACGACGTCGACTGCGCGTGCTGCGCAGCGACCGGGACGACCCGCGCCGAGCGACGGGCCCGAAAGCCGGCTCGGCGACGATCCACCAGATGGAAGCCAGCCTTCTCTTACACCATCGGGTTGCACGGCATCGGACACCCTGAACTCCTGGTGTTCGGTCTCGACCTCGAGCCAGCGCGGGCGCTGTTGACCCGGCTCACCCACGAGGTCCGCGACCACGGACGTGACCTCGTGCCAGGTGAGGTCATTTCCGGGTCGGTGGGGGATGGCCGGTCGCTGCTCGTCGAATCGCTCCCGAACCCGGCCGACATCCTCGTACAGGCCAACAACTACTATCGGCGCCCCGACAAGGGTTCGGTCGAGGCGCTCCAACTGTCCTGGCCCGACCCGATGGGTCGGTGGCCCGGTGAGCCGGGCTGTCTCGTCCCGGCTTCCCAGCAACCCCGGCCGGGCACCTTTCGAGCGTGAGAGCTCGCGGCGTCGGCGCGTCGGATCAGGGATGGACCCGAGGACGCTCAGGGTTCATTCAGGGTCGCTCTCAGGACTGTCCCCCATGACCTCGGTGCCGCCGGACCGGCAGGCTCGTCCCCATGATCACCGTCAGCTCACTCACCAAGACCTACGCCGGTTTCACCGCCGTCGATGACGTCTCCTTCACCGCGCAGACCGGCCGCGTCACCGGCTTCCTCGGCCCCAACGGCGCCGGCAAGTCGACCACGATGCGGATCATGGTCGGCCTCACCCCGGCCTCGACCGGCACCGCCCTCATCGACGGCCGCCGCTTCGTCGACCTGCCGAACCCGGGCGCCGAGGTGGGGGTTCTGCTCGACGCGTCCGCCCAGCACGCCGGCCGCACCGGTCGCGAGATCCTCACCATCGCCCAGCGCACCATGGGTCTGCCCAAGAGCCGGGTGCGCGAGATGCTCGACCTCGTCAGCCTCACCGACACCGAGGCCGAGCGCCGGGTGCGCAACTACTCCCTCGGCATGCGCCAGCGCCTCGGCCTCGCAACCGCGCTGCTCGGCGACCCGCACGTGCTCATCCTCGACGAACCGGCCAACGGTCTGGACCCGGCCGGCATCCGCTGGATGCGTGACCTGCTGCGCGGCTACGCCGACCAGGGCGGGACCGTGCTGCTGTCCTCGCACCTGCTGCACGAGATCGAGGTCATCGCCGACGACCTCGT
Organism: Ornithinibacter sp.; assembly: GCF_035443565.1. NCBI lineage: Bacteria > Bacillati > Actinomycetota > Actinomycetes > Micrococcales > Intrasporangiaceae > Ornithinibacter > Ornithinibacter sp. The sequence continues at coordinate 11,439 of NZ_DAORSO010000069.1, forward strand.
CGTCATCGGCAACGGGCGCATCGTCGCCCAGGGCACCAAGGCCGACCTGCTCGCCACCGCAGGAACCGTCGCCAGGGCCGCGGATGCCGTCGCCCTCGCCTCCGCGGTCGAGCGCGGTGGTCACACCGTCACCGTCCACGCGGACAACAGCATCCACACCGACGCCACGACCGATCAGGTCGGTCAGGCAGCCCTGGCCGCCGGCGTCGCCCTCACCGAACTGCGTGGCGCCGACGGTGCCGGCCTCGAGGACATGTTCCTCGAGCTCACCGCAGACACCCAGCGCGAAGGAGTTGCAGCATGAGCACCACGATGATCGACCAGGGCGTCACACAGGATGCCGCGGTGCCGGGAGGTCTGGTGCGCGCCCCCCGCGCGCGGACGGCATCCTCACCGATTCCCCTCACCCGCCTCGTGGGCGTGGAACTGCGCAAGATGTTCGACACCCGCTCCGGCTTCTGGCTGATGGCGAGCATCATCATCATGAGTGTGCTGGCGACGGCCGCGCTCATCGTCTTCGGATCCGACGCCGACCTGACGTTCGACAACTTCGCCGCCGCGATCGGGGCGCCGATGACGGTGATCCTGCCGATCATCGGCATCCTCGCGGTGACCAGCGAGTGGAGCCAGCGCAGCGGTCTCACGACCTTCACCCTGGTCCCGCACCGCGGCAAGGTGCTCGGTGCCAAGTTCATCGGGGCCCTGGTCGTCGGCATCGTCGCGATGTTCATCGCCCTGGTCGTCGGCACGCTGGGCACCATCGTCGGCAGTGCCATCACCGGGCTGGACCCGGTCTGGAACGGCTCGGTCGACGGCTTCCTGTCCATCACCCTGGGCAGCGTGCTCGGCATGATGTTCGGCTTCACGCTCGGCGTGCTCATCCGCAACTCCGCCGGTGCGATCGTCGCGTACTTCGTCTACTCGCTCGTGCTGCCGCCGCTGCTCGGTCTGCTCGCGATGAACCAGCAGTGGTTCGCCGACCTGCAGCCGTGGGTGGACTACAGCTTCGCGCAGACCCGCCTCTTCGAGGGCAACCTCACCGGTGAGCAGTGGCAGCAGCTCGCGACGGCCGGGACGATCTGGTTCCTCGTCCCGCTGGCCATCGGCCTGCTCCTCGTCCGCCGCGCCGAGGTGAAGTAGCCAGCAGGGCTCGCCGTGAGTGCGGAAGTGGTTGCCAGGG
>NZ_DAORSO010000070.1:0-12422 GCF_035443565.1 Ornithinibacter sp.
CTGACGCTGCTGCCGTACCTCGACGGGGAGCGCACGCCGAACCTGCCGAACGCCACGGGATCGCTGCACGGCCTGACCCGCTCGAACGCGACGCCCGAGAACCTCGCGCGGGCTGTCGTCGAGGGCATGCTGCTCGGGCTCGCGGCGGCGGTGGATGCCGTGCGCGCGGCCGGGTGCCCCGTGCACCGGGTGCTGCTGATCGGCGGGGCGGCTGCGTCGGTGGCCGTGCAGGAGGTCGCCGCTGACGTGTTCGGCGTGCCCGTGGCGATCCCGAGCCCGGGTGAGTACGTCGCGGTCGGTGCGGCGCGGCAGGCCGCGTGGGCGCTGGCCGGTGGCGATGCTCCTCCCGCCTGGGACGTGGCCGTCGACGTCACGATCGACCCCGACGAGGCCGGGCGCGCGCGGGCCGCCGAGGTGCGTGGCCGCTACGCCGCGACGGTGGCGGCGACATACCCGTGAGGGGTGGCGAGCCCTCCCAGGGCGGTGCACCCCACCCCTGAAGGTGGCGGTTTCGGGCTCGCTTGCTGCGGGGGTTTCCTGTGAACCAGAGGTCATAAGCCACCTCCAGCACTCATTGCGCCGCGCAAGGAATCCCTTCACGGCTGCAACGACTTCTCACAGCACCCCAACCACCCCCCTCACAGGTTCGGCCCGCCGACCCCTGTCACGCGGTCGTTCCCGGCTCGAGCCTGGCGCCGGCGGGCACCGTGACGCCTCGGCCGATGACCGAGTCGCGCCCCACCACGGCGATGTGGTCGTCGTGGGCCCGCGTGGCCCGGGTCGCCTGACCCACGCGTGCCCCGACCTCGACCCGCACGCCCTCGTCGAGGATCGCGGTCACGACCCGAGCGTCACGCGCGACGCGAACGCCGGCCAGCAGCACGGCATCCTCGATCACCGCGCCGGGCTCGACCACGACGCCGGGCCCGAGGACGCTGCGCCGCACCGTCCCCTTGACATGACACCCGGCGCTGAGCACGACGTCCTCGAGCACGGCGCCCGTGTCGACCCGTGACGCAGGCAGTTCGGGCCATCGGGTGAGCAGCGGCCAGTCCGGGCGGTCCAGCACGTCGACGCGCCCGGCCAGGAGATCGCGGTGCGCCGACAGGTAGGCGGCCGGGGTGCCCAGGTCTGCCCAGTACCCCTCGTGCGGCCAGGCGTGCACGACCCCGTCACGGATCAGGCGAGGCAAGAGGTGCTCGCCGAAGTCGCCGATGCCGGTGTTGCCGTCGTCGGTGTGCGACAACTCGCGGCGCAGGTCCTCGAGGGTGGCGAGCAGCACGGTCGGGTCGTAGACGAAGACCTCCGCCGAGATCGTCGTGCCGCTCGGGCGCTCCGGCTTGTAGTCCAGCCGCGTGACGTGCGAGCCCCGACCGACGGTGATGACGGCCTTGTCGGCCGCCTGGGTTCGCGACACCTCCGTCGTGACGACGGTGCAGTGCGAGCCCCGCTCGAGGTGTGCAGCCACGACCGGGCGCAGGTCGAGCGCCAGCACCTGGTCTGTACTCATGACGACGACGGCGTCCGGTGCGAACTCGCTGATCGCGTCGGAGAACCGGTGCAGGTCATCGCCGTTGCCGTTGGAGAAGCCGTCCTGGGCCGCCGATCCCCCGCCCTCCTGCGGCATCAGCCAGCGCAGGCCTCCGCGGGTGCGGTCGAGGTCCCAGGGTCGACCGGACGCGAGGTGGTGGTGCAGCGACCCGGCCTGGTACTGCACCGACAGCCAGACGTCGGAGATGCCACTGTGGGCGCAGTTGGTCAGCGCGACGTCGATCAGCTGGAACGACCCGGCGAACGACAGGGCCGGCTTGGCCCGCTCACGCGTCAGGACGTCGAGCCGAGACCCCTGACCACCCGCCTGGACGACGGCTAGGACCCGCGGGTTCGTGCGCATGGGTGACACTGTGCCGGATGCCGCGGCTCACGGGCGCTTTAGGGTGGGGGGATGAGCGCGAGTGCACGAGAGTTCGACATCGTCCTGTTCGGCGCGACCGGATTCGTGGGGCGCCTGACCGCTCGCCACCTCGCCGCCGAGGCCCCCGAGGGGGTGCGGATCGCCCTGGCCGGTCGCTCGCAGTCACGCCTCGAGGACCTCGCCCGCGGGCTCGGGTCGCAGGCCGCCGGCTGGCCGCTGCTCGTCGTCGACGCCACGAACCCGGATGCCGTGGCCGACCTCGCGCGCCGCGCTCACGTCGTCGTCACGACCGTCGGGCCGTACGTGAAGTACGGCGTGCCCCTGGCAGCCGCATGCGCCGAGGCCGGCACCCACTACTGCGACCTCACCGGTGAGGTGCTCTTCGTGCACCGCAGCATCGCCGCCAACCACGAGACCGCGAAGCGCACCGGGGCGCGCATCGTGCACGCGTGCGGCTTCGACTCGATCCCGAGCGACCTCGGGGTGATGCTCACGGCGCAGGCCGCCAAGGCCGACGGTGCTGACCTCGGCCGCACCCACCTGGCCGTCCGGAGCATGAAGGGCGGGTTCAGTGGCGGCACCATCGACTCGGCCCGGGTGCAGGTCGACGAGCTCAAGGCAGACCCCACCACGCGACGCATCGTGGGCGACCCGTGGGCCCTCGCCGAGGGTCCCCGGCCCGGCCGGGACCGCAAGGTCGCGAGCGCAACCGGCGCCACGGCATCCGGGTCGTCGGGTTCTTCTGGCGCGTCGGGGCCCGCGGCGGTGCTCGCGAAGCTGGCGAAGGCCTCGCCGGTCAAGCGCGATGCCGACAACGGCCACTTCACCGGCCCGTTCGTCATGGCGGCCTTCAACACCCGGATCGTCGCCCGGTCGGCGTCGCTGCTCGGGTACGGCGAGGGGTTCCGGTACGTCGAGTACTCCGACTACGGCAGCGGGCCGACCGGTGCCTTCGCCGCGGGGATGACGTCGGTGGCCCTGGGCGCAGGGCTCGCGGGGATGTCGTTCGGGCCGACTCGGTCGTTGCTGGACCGGGTGCTGCCCAAGCCCGGCGAAGGCCCGAGCGAGGAGGCCCAGGCGGCCGGACGGTTCCGCATGGAGGTCACCGGCGAGGCCACGAACGGGGCGCGGTACCGCACCACTGTTGCTGCCCCCTACGACCCGGGCTACAGCGGCACCGCGGTGATGCTGGGCCAGGCCGCGCTCGCCCTGCTGCAGGACGGTGACGCGCTGCCCGATGCTGCAGGGGTGCTCACCCCCGCGACGGCGATCGGGATGCCGCTGGTCGAGCGGCTGCGTGAGCACAAGTTCACGCTCGACACGGTTCGCCTGCCCGACTGACCCGCGGCACCTATTCCGTGGCAGCCGCCGCCGCACCCTGGATGCCGGTTGCGGTCACCAGGTGCAGTCGCTGCACGTCGGTGCTCGTGACGTAGTCGCCGACGCGGTCGAGGAAGTACCGGGTCGTGGCCTGCGCCTCGTGCTCGGCCAGCGCATCTTCGTCCGCGTAGAGCTCGTAGAAGATACGAACGTCGGGCTCGGCCTCGAGCGCGTGCACCGCGTAGGCCAGCGTGCGGGGCTCATGGGCCGCGATGCCCGCCACCGTCTCGCGCATCAACGCGTCGAACGCCTCTGCGCACCCGGGCTTCAGCGCGAACCGGACCACCAGACCGAACTGGGACATCTGCTCCTCCTCGGGATCAGCCGACTCTTTCACGTCGAGGGCTCTAGCCCTGAACCGAGATGGCGGCGGCGATCCGCTCGGCGTCGATGCGCAGCTCGCGCAGCATCCCCGAGATCGGGTTGGTGAAACCGGTGAACCACAGCCCCGCAGCGCCCGGGGGCTCGTGGGCGCCGTGCACCACGGGCAGCCCCCGCCCGTCGAGCACCCCGAGGTCGCCGACCAGCGGCTCGAGTCCGGCGCGGTAGCCGGCGGCGACCAGCACGGCATCCGGCCGAAGCCTCGTGCCGTTGGTGAGCACCACCTCGTCACCGTCGAAGGCCTCGACGGCAGCCACGGGTTCGACACGCCGCGTGCGGATGGCATCGACGATGCCGACGTCCTGCACCGGCACCCGCCCCACGAGCACGCGCGAGTACAGACCCGGGTCGGCGCGCGCCATCCCGTAGGCGCTGAGGTCGGGTTCCTGGACGGCGGCCAACCCATGAGCCACCCGGTCGACGAGCCGGGGAGGCAGGCGCCGCACGAGGATGCCGGTGCCCTGTGCGGGCCAGCCCAACATGTCACGACGGATGATGTGCGGCGGCGTGCGCACGGCCAGCCACACCCGGGTGGCCCCGTGCTCGGCGAGGTCGGTCGCGATCTCGGTGCCCGTGTTGCCGGTGCCGACGACGAGGACGTCGCGGCCGGCATACGGGCGACCGTTGCGGTAGTCGCGGGCCAGCACGAGGTCGCCGGTGAAGCCGTCGAGGTCCGGCCAGTCGGGGGTGACCGGAGTGTGGTTGTAGCCGGTGGCGATGATCACGTGATCGGCGGCGAGCGGGGGTCCGTCGTCGAGGTGGACCAGCCACCGGGCGCTGTTCGCTGCGGTGTCGCCGGCCGCGGCGTCGGCGCGATGGGATGCCGCGGCACCGGCGCGCTCGATGCGCGTCACCGCGGTCCCGAGACGAAGCTGGATGCCGTGGTGCGCGACGTACTCCTCGAGGTACGCCACGACGTCGGCACGGGCCACCCACCGGCCGAACCGGCGTGGGATCGGGTAGCCCGGCAGGCCCGACCACCGCCTCGGCGTGTGCAGGTGCAACCGTTCGTAGTGCCGTCGCCAGGAACTGCCGACCTGGCTGTCGCGGTCGACGACCAGGGCCTGAACCCCACGCGCGCCGAGCGCGGCAGCCGCGGCCAGCCCGCCCGGTCCGGCACCGATGACGACGACCTGCGCTGGGCTCATGCAGGCACCGTACCGACGGGTCACGACGGTTCGGGTGAGAACGGTCTCCCCCGACGGGCCGCCTGCGCCACGGGCCGATAGATTTGACCCACGAAACCCAGCGCAGGAGGCTCGATGTCCGATCCGTCGCCCGTCACCACCCTCACCGATGACGCCTGCTGGGAGATGCTGCACGAGCAGGAGTTCGGTCGGCTGGCCTTCCACCTGGCCGACGAGGTCCACCTCGTCCCGATCAACTACGCCGTCGACGCCGACCGGCGAATCGTGTTCCGCACCGCCGAGGGCAGCAAGCTGCTCGGGCTGACGATGAACGCTGACGTCGCCTTCGAGATCGACGAGTTCACCGAGGACGAGGCCACGAGCGTCGTCATCCGGGGTCGCGCCCGCCAGCTCGAGCACCACGAAGAGGCCGAGACCGAGCTGCTGCCGCTGCGCCCGTGGGTCAACACGGCGAAGTTCAACACGATCGTCATCGAGGTCGACGAGATCACCGGGCGCAGGTTCGGACTGACCCGCCCGTGGCTGCACATGAGGCCCCAGGAGGACTGAGCGCTCGCGGTGGTCATCCGACCGATCGAGCCGGGTGACTGGCCGGCGTTCTTCCCCGTCTTCCGCGACATCGTCGAGGCTGGTGAGACCTACGCCTACCCGCTCGGCCTGACGCCCGAGCAGGCGTGGGACCTGTGGGTAGAGGGCCCCCCTGGCGTCACCGTGGTCGCCGTCGACGAGTCGGGCGCTGTCCTCGGATCGGCGAAGTCAGGGCCCAACCGCCCCGCCCGCGGGAGCCACGTGGCCACGGCATCCTTCATGGTCTCGCCGGCGGCCCGCGGCCGCGGAGTGGGGCGCCAGCTCGGCGAGTGGGTGCTCACGTGGGCCCACGAACAGGGCTATGCCGCAATGCAGTTCAACGCCGTGGTCGAGACGAACGAGGCTGCTGTGACCCTGTGGAAGGACCTCGGGTTCCAGGTCATCGGCACGGTCCCCGAGGCCTTCGAGTCACGCACCCACGGCCGCGTCGGTCTCCACGTGATGCACCGGTACCTCTGACGTGGGCCGACCGGCGCGCGCGCCACGAGTGGTCGTCGCCAGCGACTCGTTCAAGGGTTCGCTGACCTCGCTTGAGGTGGGGGATGCCGTCCGCCTCGGGTTGCTGGACGTCGCGCCTCACGCTGAGGTCGTCGTCGTGCCGGTCGCCGACGGTGGAGAGGGCACCGTCGCTGCTGCGCTGGCGGCCGGGTGGCACGCCGTGCCCGTGGCAGTGCACGGCCCGACGGGCTTGTCGGTGACCGCGACGGTAGCCGTGAGAGACGGGAGGGAGGATCTGGCGCCGATCCCGGTCGCCGAACAGGGTCTGATCCCTATCGTCGCGCTCGTGGAGATGGCTGACGTCTGCGGGCTCGGGCGCTTGCCGGATGCCGTTCCGGCACCCCTCACCGCGTCGAGCCGCGGTCTCGGCGAGGCGATCCACGCTGCCCTGGACCTCGGGGCGGCAGAGGTCATCGTCGGCGTCGGTGGGTCGGCCAGCACCGACGGCGGCGCCGGAATGCTCGCTGTCCTGGGCGCCCGACTGCTCGATGCCAGCGGGGTCGATCTCCCTGACGGCGGGGCCGCGTTGACTCGGCTGACCCACCTCGACCTCAGTGGGCTCGACCCGCGCCTGGCCCACACCAGCATCGCCCTGGCCGCCGACGTCGACAGCCCACTGCTCGGCCCGACAGGTGCGGCGGCGGTGTTCGCGCCGCAGAAGGGCGCCACCCCAGCCGAGGTCGACCTCCTCGAGGCAGCGCTCACCCACTGGGCCGACACCGTCGAGTCACGCCCCGACGTACCGATATCGACCAATAGGTCACTCCAGGGACAGGAAGGCGGCGTACCCCGAGTGACCTATTGGTCGATGGGGGGACGGATGCCGGGTGCCGGCGCCGCGGGCGGCGTCGGCTTTGCGCTCATGGCCGTCCTCGGGGCGCACCGCCGCTCCGGCATCGACCTGGTGCTCGACCTCGTCGGCCTCGATGCCGCCCTCACCGGAGCCGATCTCGTCATCACCGGCGAAGGGTCCCTCGACGCGCAGACCCTGACGGGCAAGGCAGTGCGAGGCGTCGCCACACGGGCGACCGCGCACGGCATCCCCGTCGTCGCGGTGTGCGGCCGACTCGCCCTGGACGACGCCGACCTGACGACCCTCGGGCTGAGCGCGGCCTACCCGCTGTCCGACCTCGAGCCTGACCCTGAGCGTTCGATGGCCGACGCCGCACGACTGCTGCGGCACACCGGTAAGCGCATCGCCCGCGACTGGCTCAGCCACCCACCGGGGTGACCGGCTCGCCACCGGCCAGCACGGCGAGCACGTTCGCCACGGCGAGGTCAGCCATCGCGGTGCGCGTCTCCACCGTCGCCGAGCCCACGTGCGGCAGCAGCACGACGTCCTCGCGCCCGAGCAGGCCGGGGTGCACCTGCGGCTCGTCCTCGAAGACGTCGAGCCCCGCCCCCGCGATCTCCCCGGCCTCGAGCGCCGCCACCAGGGCGGCCTCGTCGACGACCGGCCCCCTCGACGTGTTGACCAGGTGCGCTCCCGGCCGCATCAGCCGCAGCTCGCGCGCCCCGATGAGGTGACGTGTGGCCGGGGTGAGCGGGCAGTGCAACGACACGACGTCGGATGCCGTGAGCAGCTCGTCGAGGTCGACCACCGCCGCGTCGAGCTCACCCACCACGGCCGCGTCCGGCGACGACCGCCCGGCCAGCAGCACCTCCATGCCGAACGCCTTGGCCCGCCGAGCCGTCGCGAGCCCGATCGCCCCGGGCCCGACGATGCCCAGGGACTTGCCACGCAGGCCCACCCCCAGGTGAGCCGTGAGGCTCCAGCGCCACGGCTCACCGGTACGGACCCGGCGCTCGGCCGCCCCCAGCCCTCGCGTCGACATGAGGATCAGCGACATCGCGATGTCAGCGGTCACATCCGTCAGCACACCTGGCGTGTTCGTCACGAGCACCCCCCGCTCGCGGCAGGCTGCGACGTCGACGTTGTCGTATCCGACGGCCACGTTCGCGACGACGCGAAGCCCCGGCCCCGCGGCATCCAGCGCCTCAGCGTCCACCCGGTCGACGAGCATCGCGACCAGGGCGTCGACCCCGGGCAGCGCGGCCAAGAACTCGTCGCGGGGCATCGGGGCGTCGATGTCGCGGAAGACGACGACGTGGCCGGCCTCGCGAAGGCGCGCCACGGCATCCCCCACGACCTGAGCGGTGACGAGAACGCGCCCCACGGTCACATGATCTTTCGGACCAGCGGCAGGGGCAGGTGACGCATCGCCTTGCCGAGCGGCACCCACGGCCACGCCGGCACCAGCGCGTTGGCCTTCTCCTTCTCCATGGCGTCGACCATCGCGGCCACCCCGGTGCGGGTGTCGACGATGAACGGGGTCTTCTTGACCCGCTCGTTCATCTCCGAGCGGATGTAGCCGGGGTAGATCGTCGAGACGCGGATGTCGAGGTCGGGTTCTCCGAGCATCTCGTTGCGCAGGCCCTCGGCCAACGCGGCGACGCCGGCCTTGGTCGCGGCGTAGGTCGTGACGGTCTTGCGCATGCCGCGCATGGCCGACACCGACGAGATCATGACGAGGTGACCACGCTTCTGGTCGCGGAAGATCTCCATGGCGGCCTCGCACTGCGCCAGGGCGGCGACGAAGTTCGTCATCGCGGTCTGCCGGTTCGCGTCGTAGCGGCCGGTGCCGATCGGGGCACCCTTGCCCAGGCCCGCGTTGACCACGACACGGTCGATGACGCCGAAGTCGTCGCGGAAGGCTCGGAACACCTCGAACACCTGGTCGTCGTCGGTGACGTCGAGGGCCCGCAGCTCGACGCGCCGACCCGGGTGCTTGGCGACGATCTCGTCGCGCAGCTCCTCTAGGCGCTCGGTGCGGCGGGCCGCGAGCGCGAGGTCCCAGCCGCGGTCGGCAAGCTGGCGGGCCATCTCGGCGCCCAGTCCCGAACTGGCGCCGGTGATGAGGGTGGTGGGCATGTCGTGATCCTTCGGGTCAGGGCTGAGGAGGTCAGAGTGGGGTCAGGGCTGAGTGGCGTGGCTTGGGTCAGGGCTGCCCGGCGAGCAGGGCGCTGCACCGCGCATCGAGGATGCGCACGAACTCCCCGAAGCGGGCGTACGCCGGGTTGCTCGTCTGGCCGTGGTGGTAGCGGTAGTAGATCTGCTGGGCGATGCCGGCGAGGCGGAACAGGCCGAACACGTCGTAGAACAGCCACTCCTGCGGCGTCACGTCGAGCGAGCGAGCGGCGCAGTACCGCTGCACGACCTCGGCGCGGGTCAGCATGCCGGGCGTGTGCGTCGGCTGGAGCCGCACGGCGAGGAACGCCGGGTCGTCGTCGGCCTGCACCCAGTAGGCCAGCGCAGAGCCGAGGTCCATGAGCGGGTCGCCGACGGTCGCGAGTTCCCAGTCGAGCACCCCGACGATCCGGGTGGGGCCGGCTGGGTCGAGCACGAGGTTGTCGAACCGGAAGTCGTTGTGGATCACCACGTGCGGCCGGTCCCCCGGCTGGTGCGCGTCGAGCCACCCCATCGTCGCCTCGAGGTCGGGCACGTCGGGGGTGCGGGCCCGCCGGTACCGCCCCGACCAGCCCTCGACCTGGCGCCGCACGTACCCGTCACCGCGGTCGAGAACCCCCAGCCCGGATGCCGTGACGTCGACGTCGACGTCGACGTCGACGTCGTGCAACCTCACCAGCGTGTCGATCGCGTTCTCACACAGGGCCCGCACCCCGTCGACATCGAGCCCCAGCTCGGGCGGGATGTCGCGCCGCAGGATGGTGCCCTCGATGCGCTCCATGACGTAGAACGGCGAGCCGATGACGCTCTCGTCGTCGCAGGACGCCACCATCGCGGGCACCAGCGGGAACGCGCCGGCCAGCGCCGCCTGTAGGTCGTGCTCGCGGCCCATGTCGTGCGCGCCCTTGGCCTTGGTGCCGAACGGCGGGCGACGCAGGATGAGGTCGCGGCCGCTGTGGAAACGCAGCAGGTAGGTGAGGTTGGAGGCCCCACCGACGAACTGGCGCACCTCCGGCAGGCCGGTGAGCTCGGCCCGGTCGACGGCATCCGAGGCGTTCTCGCGCAGCCAGGCAGCGACCCGCTCGACGTCGAACGCGTCCTCATCGCGTACCTCGGCGAGTGCCTCAGTCACGGGTGAGCTCCGCGGGGTCGGCGCCGGCGCGCCGGGCCAACCGCTTGGCCTGCGCGGTGAGCATGCGGTCGTAGAGCGGGCGCACGAACCGCTTGGAGTAGTACGCCTGCCGCCCGAGCCGGTCGGTGAGGATGACCCGCTTGCGCGCGTCGACGCCCTTGAGCACGATCGCGGCGATGTGCGCGGCATCCACGCTCGCCTGGGTGATGAGCCGCACCCCCGCCTCCTGCATCGCGGCGTCCTTGCCGGAGAAGGACTGGTGCAGGTTGGTGCGGAAGAACGCCGGGCAGACGACCGAGACGTCGATCGACCACGGCGCGAGCTCGAAGGACAAGGTCTCGCTCAGGGCCACGACCCCCGCCTTGGTCGCGTTGTAGCTCGACATCCCCGGCCCGTGCACGAGCCCGGCGAGCGAGGCGACGTTGACGATGTGCCCCGACTTCTGGGCCTTGAACATCGGCGTGAAGGTGTGGCACCCGCGGGCCACCCCGAGCAGGTTGATGTCGACGACGCGCTCCCAGTCCGACATCGACTCGACGTCGATGCGCCCGCCGGTCGCGACTCCTGCGTTGTTGACGAGCAGGTCGAGGCCGCCCCAGGTGTCGCGCACCCACGCCATCGCGGCATCCCAGTCCTGCTGCGAGCGCACGTCGAGGCGACGGTAGGCGGCACCCTCGGGCACGGCATCCGGCCGGTCCTCGGCGAGGTCGACGACGAGCACGGTGTCTCCCCGGTCGAGCATGAGCTCGGTCAGGGCCAGGCCCAGCCCCGAGGCGCCACCCGTGACGAGGACGCGCCGGCTCATCGGCTGCCGCCAGCCGGGGTGACGGGCGTCGAACCGGATGCCGTTGCCGTTGTTGCTGTCGCCGCGCGCTCGGCGTAGGGCCGCAGCAGGTGACGAGCCACGACGCCGAGGTGCACCTCGTCCGGCCCGTCGGCCAGGCGCAGGCTGCGGGCGCCGGCGTAGGCCGCGGCGAGCGGGAAGTCATCGCTCATGCCGCCACCACCGTGCAGCTGGATGGCCAGGTCGATGACGTCGCAGGCCATCTGGGGCACGGCCGCCTTGATCTCGGAGACCTCGGACTGGGCGCCCTCGATGCCGACGGTGTCGAGCTTCCAGGCGGCGTGCAGCACGTGCAGCCGCGCTTGGTTGATGGCGATGCGGGCCCGTGCGAGCCGCTCGCGGTTGCCACCGAGGTTGGCGATCGGCTTGCCGAAGGCGACACGCTGGGTCGAGCGCTCGCAGGCCAGCTCGAGCGACTTCTCGGCCAGGCCGATGAGGCGCATGCAGTGGTGCACGCGCCCCGGGCCGAGACGGCCCTGGGCGATCTCGAAGGCGCGGCCCGGCCCGGCGAGGATGTTGCTGGCGGGCAACCGGACGGCATCCAGGTTCACCTGTCCGTGACCGAGAGGCTCGTCGTACTGCCCGAGCGCGGTGAGCATGCGCTCGACCGTGACGCCGGACGCGTCGAGCGGGACGAGCACCATCGAGTGCTGGCGGTGGCGGTGCGCGCTCGGGTCGGTGAGCCCCATGAAGACGCCGATGCGGCAGTCGGGGTGACCGGCACCGGTGGACCACCACTTGCGGCCGTCGAGGACGACCTCGTCGCCGTCGAGGGTGGCGGTGGCCTGCATGTTCGTGGCATCGGAACTCGCGACGCCGGGCTCGGTCATGAGGAAGGTGCTGCGGATGCGCCCGTCGAGCAGCGGGTCGAGCCACTGCTCCTGCTGCTCGGGGGTGCCGTACTTGAGCAGCACCTCCATGTTGCCGGTGTCGGGGGCGTTGCAGTTGAACACGAGAGGAGCCAGCGCCGAACGGCCCATCTGCTCGGCGATGCTCGCGTAGTCGGTGTTGGTCAGGCCCTTGCCGCCGTCCGTGCCGAACCGCTCGGCGTGGGCGTCGCCGTGCCCGGCGGGCAGGAAGAGGTTCCACAGCCCCTGCGCGCGAGCCTTGGCGGCGAGGTCGGCGAGCGCTGCCGGGGGTGGCCAGGCGTCCTCACCGCGGGCGCGGCGGGCGGCCACGTCGGCGAGCATGGCCGGCTCGACGGGTTCGATCTCGGTGTCGATGAACGCGCGGACGTGCTCGGCGAGGTCAGCGGCGCGGGGGGACGGTGCGAAGTCCATGTCCTTGACCCTAGAGGGTTGTTGAGCAATGCTCAATAGCGTGAGGTCGCCGTCACGGGTGCGCATGTCCCCGCAGGAACGCCGCCGCCAGCTCGTCGGCATCGGCCTGCGCAAGTTCGTCGAACAGCCCGTGCAGGACCTCTCGCTCGACGAGGTCGCGGCCGAGGCCGGCGTCTCGCGCGGGCTGCTCTTCCACTACTTCCCGAGCAAGACCGAGTACCACCGCGCGGTGGTCGAGGCGGCCTGGCGTCGGGTGGGGCGCAACGTGGCTCCCGACCCGGATGCCGT
>NZ_DAORSO010000071.1:0-3104 GCF_035443565.1 Ornithinibacter sp.
GCAACGATCATCCAGTGCAGGACGAGCATCGCGCCCCGCACGAGGCGGGTCACCGGGCGCAGCGCCCCGAGCCCCGACGAGGGCGAGTCCAGCACCGTCGCCGACACCGCCCCGGCCGTCGAGGCACTACGGATCATGAGGTCGCTCGACGTCTCCTCCGAGAGCGGTTCACGCCCCACCCCGGCGCGGTCGAAGGCGCTGAGCAGCGCCGCCCGGTCCTTGCCCGACACCGACAGTCCCTCACGACGGCGCTTCTCCAACCGGGTGAGCAACGGCTCCTCGGCGGCGAGGAAGAGCTCACCGCGTGATCGCGGGTTGGCCCCGTCGGCACGGTCCTCACGCACCGCCGCGGCAAGCGCCACCACCTCCTCGGGCACGACGTCGAGCTGCACCCCCCACGCGAAGAGGTCGGCCAGGGCAGGCATCGACGGCGGCAGCTGGCTGGTCGGGGTGTCCTCGATGAGGAAGGCTCCGAGCACCTCGGCGACGGCCGCCTCCCGCAGGGCGACGACCCGGGGATCGGAGGTCAGACCCGACCCGGCGAACACCGAGTTGACGACGCCGTCGACCGTGGCCCGCGCCAGGCGCCGCGGGTCGGGGTCGGTCGCGAGGTAGCCCGACAGGAACGCCGCGCGGCGAACCCGCGCCGGGTCGAGCACCGCCCGGCACAGCACGGTCGCGGCATCCAGGCGACCCCACGTCCAGTCGTTGACCCGCCACGACCGCTTGAGGAACCCGCCGAAGCGCTTCACCGACCAGCCACCGAGCTTGTCGTCCCCGGTCAGGGAGTACCGCGCGAACGCGTTGCGGGTCTGCGCCGACAGCTGCACGAGCTCGATCGGGATCGTCGAGCCGGTCATCGTCTCGTCGCCGATCGTCGTGCTGGCCACCTCGAGCTGCTGCAGGGTCGTCAGCAGCTGGGGCACCGTTACGGCGGCCGTCCCGGGCGCGAGCGCGGCGTGCCACCGCTGAAGGGACTCCGGGTCGCCGAGCACCTCACCGGCGCGGTGGGCCGAGGTCCTCATCCGCGGCGCCGCGGCCTTGCGCAGCACCGGCACGACGGAGACCAGCTCCTCCACGACCTCCTCGACGAGCCGTCGGACCTCGCGTCCTGCACCGCCAGCGGGACTCTTCGGGTCCCGCAGCAGCACCTCCTCGAGGTGCTGGGCGACGCTGGCCTGCCACTCGTCGGCCGCGGCCTTGTCGCCGCTGACGAGGAAGCGGCGCTGGTTCTCCGAGTGCGCCACCCGGGCGATCGCCTCGCGCACCGGGGCGTCTCCCCCATCCCCCATGAGCCGCGCGTACGAGGCGAGTCGCAGCATCCAGTAGTGGTGGTCCGGGCGCAGCGCGGCCAGCACCTCGTCGAGTTCCCAGGGGTCATCGGTGTGGTGGCGGCAGGCCTGGATGTCACGGATGCGTTCGGTCACCCGCTGCCGGGCGGCTCGGGCGATCGCCCAGTCCTCCCCCGCCGGCAGCATCCACACGAGCTCGCGCAGCAGCTCGTTGACCGATTCCGCGATCGACGACGCGCCGCTCACCCCCCAGCGCCAGGAGGGACCGGCATCCGGCCTCGCAGCGGTCGGGTAGTGATCGGGGAGGTAGGGGATGCCGGTCACGGGCACCGCGCCCGTCGCACCCGTGGTGCGGCGCGCGTCCTCCACCTTCTGCTGCGCCCGCTCCGCAGCACGGCGGATGCGTTCGTAGTCCCAGACGTCGTCGCCCTCCGGCCAGGATGCCGGGGGGCGGCGGCCGACCTGCCGTCGGGCGAGGTCTCGGGCGGCGTGCCAGATGCGCAGGCGGCGGTAGTGGGGGAAGAGCTGCTCGCCGAGCCCTTCGAGCGTCTGGGTGCTGCCGTCGGGCAGCGGCTCGCCGAAGCCTCCGAGGATGTCCGCGCGCGTGCCCCGACGTCCGGCGGCGCGCACGTTGTGGTCCTCGAGCTCGTCGACGAAGGTGCGGCTGCCCTGCGCGGACAGCGCGCCGAGGACCCCGGCCATCGTGCCCGCGAGGGTCGGGGGCTCCCCCATGACGTCTGCCGGGTCAGGGCCGGGGGCGGGTGCGTGCGGGTAGACGAGCAGCATGACCCGGCGAACGGGGCCGTCTGCCGGCATCCGCTCGATGGCCTCGACCGCCGCCCTGGTCGGGGTGTTCGCGAGCACGCCGCCGTCGACGGCGAACCGTGAGCGGTCGCGCGGCGGGAGGGTGTCACCCCACTCCTCGACGACCCCAGCCATCGACGGGCGCAGCCCGGTCGTGTCGGCCACGGGCTCATCGGGCGCGGGCACCGGCACGAAGGTGGGCTCGAACGCCACCGGGAAGCTCGACGACGCCCGGGCCGCGAGCGCCAGCTGGGCCGCGGTGCCGCCGATGTTGCGGGTGCCGAACGGGTCGGTGTCCTCGGTGGCGTCGGCGGGGCGCTTCCACCGGAACCGCGCCGCGTGGACCGTCTGGGGCAGCCGCTGGCCGAGGGCGTCGACCGTGACCTCCTGGTTGCCGCCCAGCACGGTCGTCGCCATGGTCAGGTCCATCGGGGCGACGGACGCAGGAACCGGGTCGAGCGGTTCGGCCAGTCGCGACATCGCCGCGTTCAGCTGCGGGAGGAAGTGGTCGTCACCCTTGAGCAGCGAGCTCGGGGCTCCGCGGAACGGCTGGCGCAGCAACGCCTCGATGCGGCCCTGCTCCACCCAGACGTCGCGCAGCGAGGCGAGGTCGGCGAAGCGGTTGACCTGGGCCAGGGCGAGGGCGGCGCCGTTGACACCCCCGGCCGACGTGCCGGACACGACGTCGACCCGGGCTGTGCACCCGGTGAGGCGCAGCAGGTCTGCGTAGGGCCCCGATCCCCCGCCAGCCTTGACGAGGCGGTCGAGCTCGAGGGCGACCCCACCCATCCAGACGGCGAGCGAGACCCCGCCGTTCATGACGACGCCGAAGCGGATCTCCTCCGGGGGCACGCCGGACTGGTCGTGCTCACCGAGACCGTGCGGACCGGGCTGGACGACCATGGCTCACTCCTGCCACTGGGGTACCGAAACCGCTGAGGTGCTCAGACACCAGCGTCCTCGGTCACCGTGGCACCGGCCATCGTCCGATCATCCACCCGTGAGGAG
>NZ_DAORSO010000071.1:3204-12147 GCF_035443565.1 Ornithinibacter sp.
AGCGTCCTCGGTCACCGTGGCACCGGCCATCGTCCGATCATCCACCCGTGAGGAGTGGCCGGGGGCCGCGGTGATACCACCCCTCAGAAGCCGAGGCGGCCGAGCTGCCTGCGTACCCCGAGTGACCTATTGGTCGATCTCGGGACGGTGCGAGCCGTCAGAAGCCGAGGCGGCCGAGCTGCTTGGGGTCGCGCTGCCAGTCCTTGGCGACCTTGACGTGCAGGTCGAGGTGCACGCGCTCCCCGAGCAACGCCTCGATGCCGGTGCGCGCGTTCGTGCCGACCTCGCGCAGCCGTGACCCACCCCGACCGATGACGATGGCCTTCTGCGAGTCGCGCTCGACGAAGACGTTGACCCGCACGTCGAGCAGTGGCTTGTCGTCGGGGCGGCCCTCGCGCGGCACGATCTCCTCGACGACGACGGCCAGGCTGTGCGGCAGCTCGTCGCGCACCCCCTCGAGAGCGGCCTCGCGCACGAGCTCGGCGATCATCACGAGCTCGGGCTCGTCGGTCAGCTGGTCGTCGGGGTAGAGCGGCCCGGGCGAGGGCGGCAGGTGGCTGGCCAGCACCTCACCGACGACCGAGACCTGGTCGCCGCGGGTGGCCGAGCAGGGGACGATGTCCGACCAGTCACCGAGCTGGTCGATGGCGATGAGGTGCTCGGCGAGGCGCAACTTGTCGACGGTGTCCGACTTCGTCGCCAGCGCCACGACCGGCGTGCGCTTGCCCCGCCGCAGCTCGGCGAGCTCGCGGGCGATGAACTGGTCACCCGGGCCGATCCGCTGGTTCGCGGGCAGGCAGAAACCGATGACGTCGACCTCGAGCAGCGTCTCGCGCACGAGGTCGTTGAGGCGCTGCCCCAGCAGCGTCCGTGGTTTGTGCAGCCCGGGCGTGTCGACGAGGATCAGCTGGCTGTGCTCCCCCGACACGATGCCGCGGATCGTGTGCCGGGTGGTCTGCGGCTTGCTCGACGTGATGGCGACCTTGGTGCCGACGAGCGCGTTGGTCAGGGTCGACTTGCCGGCGTTGGGCCGCCCGACCAGGCACGCGAACCCGGCGACGTACGCCTGCTCGCCCTCGGTGGTGTCGTCGTTCATCCGGCCCGCTCCTCCATCTCCGGGGCGTCTGCCGCCGGCTCGACCCGCTCGACGATCACGGTGGCGATGCGGTGACGTCGCCCCGACATGCGTTCCGCGGTGAGACGCAACCCTGCCACCTCACACGTCGACCCGAGGATCGGGACCCGCCCGAGCTCCTTGGCGATGAGGCCACCGACGGTGTCGACCTCCTCCTCCTCGAGGGCCACCTCGAACAGCTCGGCGAGGTCGTCGACGTGCATCGTCGCGGCGACCCGGACCCGGCCGTCGTCGAGGTTCTCGACCTCGGGGGCCTCCCGGTCGTACTCGTCGGTGATCTCGCCGACGATCTCCTCGAGGATGTCCTCGATGGTCACCAGCCCGGCCGTGCCGCCGTACTCGTCCACGACGACGGCGAAGTGCGCGTGGTCGAGCTGCATCTCGCGCAGCAGGTCATCGACCGGCTTGCTCTCGGGCACGAACACCATGGGGCGCATGAGCTCGGTGACGGGGAGCGTCCCGGCATCCGGGTCGGCGTTCAGCCGCCGCATGACGTCCTTGAGGTAGAGCAACCCCACCACGTCGTCGACGTCCTTGCCGAGCACGGGGATGCGCGAGAAGCCGGAGCGCAGGAACAGGCTCATCGCGGCGCGAGCGGTGCGGTCGTCGTCGATGGAGACCATGTCGGTGCGCGGCACCATCACCTCGCGAGCCAGGGTGTCGCCGAGCTCGAAGACCGAGTGCAGCATCTCGCGCTCCTCGGCCTCGATGAGGGCGTGGTCGCGGGCCATGTCGACGAGGTCGCGCAGTTCGCTCTCGCTCTCGAACGGGCCGTCGCGGAACCCCTTGCCCGGGGTGACCGCGTTGGTGAGCGCGATGAGCAGCCGCGAGAACGGCCCGAGCACCCGGCGCAGCCACACCGTCGTCGGTGCGGCTGCCAGGGCCACCTTGGTGCTGTGCTGCGCACCGAGCGTTCCCGGTGACACCCCGACGACGGCGAAGGAGATGAGCGCCATGATCGCGATGGCGATGAGGAAGGGCTCGACCGTGCCCTCGACCCGTTCGACCACGGCCAGCGTCACCATCACCGCCACGGTCGACTCGGCGATGACGCGCAGGAACGACAGCACCGACAGGTAGGCCGCCGTGTCGCCGACGACCTTGACCAGGGCCTTGGCGCCCGGGCGGTTCTCGTCGAGCAGCTCCTGGGCGCGGGTGCGCGACATCCGCGAGAAGGCGGCCTCGGCGGTGGAGATGAGGAAGGCGAGCAGGGTCGCGACGGACGCGAGGACGACGAGGCGGGTCATGGTCTTTTCTGGGTGGTCAGGCGCTGGGTCGCCCGCGCGTGGCGAGGAAGGTGAGGAGCAGCTGGCGCTGCAGCTCGAACATCTCGCGCTCCTCGTCGGGTTCGGCGTGGTCGAAGCCGAGGAGGTGAAGGATGCCGTGGGTCGTCAGGAGCAGCAGCTCCTCCTCGGTCGCGTGGCCGGCCTCTCGGGCCTGACGGGCTGCGACGCTCGGGCACAGGACGATGTCACCGAGCATGCCCTCCTGCGGCTCGACACCCTCGCGCCCGGGACGAAGCTCGTCCATCGGGAAGCTCATGACGTCGGTCGGGCCCGGCAGGTCCATCCACTGCACGTGCAGCGTCTCCATGGCGGGTTCGTCGACGAGGCGCAGGCACAGGTCGGCCTTGGGGTGGACCCGCATCTGCTCCATCACGTACCGGGCACAGGCGACGAGCTCGAGCTCGTCGATCGAGAACTCGGTCTCGTTGAGGACGTCGATGCTCACCGGCGCACCGCCGGCGCCTGGCGTTCGTCGTAGCGACCGTAGGCGTCGACGATCGCCGCGACGAGCCGGTGACGAACGACGTCGGATGCCGTGAGCTCGCAGAACGCGACGTCGTCGATGTCGGTGAGGATGTCGCGCACGACGCGCAGCCCGCTCGTCGCCGAACTGGGCAGGTCGACCTGGGTGACGTCACCGGTGACGACCATCTGCGAGCCGAACCCGAGCCGGGTGAGGAACATCTTCATCTGCTCGGCGGTGGTGTTCTGCGCCTCGTCGAGGATGATGAACGCGTCGTTGAGCGTGCGCCCACGCAGGTACCCCAGGGCCGCCACCTCGATCGTGCCCGAGGCCATCAGCCGGGGGATCGACTCGGGGTCGACCATGTCGTGCAGCGCGTCGTAGAGCGGGCGCAGGTAGGGGTCGATCTTGTCGTTGAGGGTGCCGGGCAGGAACCCGAGCCGCTCCCCCGCCTCGACGGCCGGGCGGGTGAGGATGATGCGGTTGACCTGCTTGGCCTGCAGCGCTGCCACGGCCTTGGCCATCGCCAGGTAGGTCTTGCCGGTACCGGCCGGGCCGATGCCGAAGACGACCGTGTTGGAGTCGATGGCGTCGACGTAGCGCTTCTGGCCCAGCGTCTTCGGACGGATCGTGCGCCCGCGGCTGGAGACGATGTTCATCGTCAGCACGTCGGCGGGGCGCTCGACGGTCTGGGCGCGCAGCATGGCGATCGAGCGCTCGACGGCGTCACCGCTGAGCGCCTGGCCGCCCTCGAGCACGTCGAGCAGCTCGTCGATGAGCCGCTCGACGAGCGCGACCTCGGCGCTCGGCCCGGACACGTGGAACTCGTTGCCCCGCACGTGCAGGTCGACCCGCGGGAACTGGCGCTCCATGGTGCGCAGCAGCTCGTCGCGAGGACCCAGCAGGGCGACCATCGGCACGTCGGCGGGGACGACGACGGTGTGTTCGCGGACGTGGGGGTGGGTTTGGGGCTCAGTCATCGTGGGACAAGTGTACGAGGCGCTGCCCGGGTGCAGCACCTGAGATTGCCGGTCAGCCCGGAGGCCACGTCAGGGATCGCCCGCCGAGCACGTGCAGGTGGGCGTGGAAGACGCTCTGCCCCGCGGCCTCTCCGGTGTTCGCGACCACCCGGTAGCCAGGCAGACCCTCGTCGTCCGCGACCTGCGCGGCGAGCGCCACGGCATCCGCGAGCTCCGCCGCGGACGCGGCGGCCAACCCCGCGAGGTCGGGCACGTGCCGGCGCGGGACGACGAGCACGTGGGTCGGCGCGCCCGGCTCGATGTCGCGAAAGGCCAGGCAGTGCGCACTCTCGGCGACGACGGTCGCGGGGATCTCCCCCGCGACGATCCGGCAGAACAGGCAGCTCTCGGTCTCGCTCATGCCGCCGAACCTACCGCCAGCGGGACATCGCGCTGAGGACGGCCAGGGCCGCCGGTCCCGCGCTCGACGAGCGCAGCACGGTGTCGCCGAGACGGACCGGGACTCCCCCGGCGGCCTCGAAGGCCGCGAGCTCCTCGGGCGAGATGCCGCCTTCCGGTCCGACGACGACCACGACGTCACCGGATGCCGGGAGCGTCACCCCCGCGAGCGGCATCCGGGCGTCCTCGTGGAGCACGAAGGCCGCGGCGGCGGCGCCGATCCGGGCGCCGAGCTGCGCCGACGTGGCGGTGGGCGCCAACACCGGTCGGCGGGTGCGGCGGGACTGCTTGGTGGCGGCGACGAGCACGGCATCCCACTTGCGCCAGGCCTTCTCGCCGCGCTCCCCGCGCCACTGCACGACGCTGCGAGAGGCCTGCCACGGCACGACCTCGTCGACACCGCACTCAGTCGCGGCCTCGATGGCCTGGTCGTCACGGTCGTTCTTGGCGAGCGCCTGGACGAGCACCAGGCGAGGGCTCGGCTCGGGGTCGCTCGTCACCGAGACGACGCGAAGGTCCAGGCTGCCCGACCCGACCGCGATCACCTCGGCCTCGACGCGCAGCCCGGCGCCGTCGGTGAGCAACAGGTGCTCGCCGACGCGGGTGCGGCGAACGGTGGCGGCGTGCCGACCCTCGGGGCCGTCGAGCACCACGACGTCGCCGACGCCGCGACCCGCCAAGGCGTCGGTCGGCAGCAGGTGCAGCGGCAGCGTCACGGGGGTGGCCTACCGGTCAGCGGGCCTTGAACGCGTCGCGCAGCTTGCCGAAGATCGACCCGTCACCGGGGTTGGCGACCTTGCCCTCGGGCCGCTCCTCGCCGCGCAGCTGGGCGAGCTGACGCAGCAGCGCCTCCTGCTCGGCGTCGATCCTGGTCGGGGTCTGCACCATGGCGTGCACGATGATGTCGCCGCGACCGGTGCCGCGCAGCTGGGTGACACCGAGCCCGCGCAGCGTGATGGTGTCGCCGGACTGGGTGCCGCGGCGCACCTCCAGGGTCTGCGGCCCGTCGAAGGTCTCCATCATCAGCGACGCGCCGAGTGCGGCCGCGGTCATCGGCACCTCGATCGTGGCGTGCAGGTCGTTGCCGCGACGCTGGAAGACGGGGTGGCGGTTGACGGCGACCTCGACGTACAGGTCACCGGCCGGGCCCGCTCCGTGGCCGACCTCGCCCTCACCGGCGAGCTGGATGCGGGTGCCCGTGTCGACCCCGGCCGGGACCTTGAGGGTCAGGGTGCGACGGGTGCGCACCCGGCCGTCGCCGGAGCACTCGTAGCAGGGGTTGGTGATGATCTGGCCGAAGCCCTGGCAGGTCATGCAGGGGCGGGTCGTCATGACCTGGCCGAGGAAGCTGCGCTGCACCTGCTGCACCTCGCCGCGACCGCCGCAGACGTCACAGGTGCGGGTCGAGGTACCCGGCTGCATCCCGGCGCCGTGGCAGGTGCCGCACCCGACGGCGGTGTCGATGGTGAGGTCCTTCTGGGCGCCGAACACGGCATCCCCGAGGTCGATGTCGAGGCGCACCAGGGCGTCCTGACCGCGGGTGGTGCGCGAGCGCGGGCCGCGGCCCGGCGTGCCGGCCTGGCCACCGAAGAAGGCGTCCATGATGTCGCTGAAGGAGAAGCCCTGACCGAACCCGGCCGCGCCCGCCCCGTAGGGGTCGGCGCCCGCGTCGTAGGAGCGCTTCTTGTCGGCGTCGGACAGCACGTCGTAGGCCTGGGAGACCTTCTTGAACTGCTCCTCGGCCTCGGGGCCGGGGTTGACGTCCGGGTGCAGTCGCCGGGCGGCCTTGCGGTAGGCGCGCTTGATGTCCTCGGGGCTCGCGTCGCGGGCGACACCGAGGTCGGCGTAGTAGTCGTTCACGGGTGAAGGGTCCTTCGGGACGGGGTCGGTGCGGCGGATGCCGTGGATGCGGCGGATGCTGAGACGGCGGGGATCACTGCGCGAGGATCCGCGAGACGTAGGTGGCGACGGTGCGGACCGCGGCCATCGTCGTGGGGTAGTCCATCCTCGTCGGTCCGAGGACCCCGAGGCCGGCGACGAGGTCGGAGCCGGCGCCGTAGCCGGTCGCGACCATCGAGGTGGTCTGCAACCCCGCATACGGGTTCTCGTGGCCGATGCGGACGGCCACCTGCTCCCCCTGCTCGGCGGCGGTGCCGAGCAGCTTGAGCAGCACGACGTGCTCCTCGAGCGCTTCGAGGACGGGGCCGAGGCTGGTCGTGAAGTCCGGGCCGACCCGGGCGAGGTTGGCGGTGCCGGCCAGCACGACCCGCTCCTCGCGTTCTTCCACGAAGGAGTCCTGCAGCGCGGTGCCGACGGCGCGCACGAGGTCTCGCAGTCCGGGCTCGAGCTGCTCGGGCGCGGCTGCGAGCTCGGCCGACGCCTCGGCCAGGGTCCGCCCGGCCGTGGCGCGGTTGAGCTCGGTGCGCAGCGTGGCGAGGGTGTCCTCGCCGACGGTGCTGCTGAGGTCGCGGCCGACGTCGACGACCCGCTGCTCGACGCGCCCCGTCGTCGTGATGAGCACGGCGAGCACCCGCTCACCCCCGAGCGGCACGAGCTCGATGTGGCGCACGCACGAGCGCGCGAGCGAGGGGTACTGCACGACCGCGACCTGGTGCGTCAGCGACGACAGCAGGCGCACCGTGCGGTCGACGATGTCGTCGAGGTCGAGGGCACCCTCGAGGAAGTGGGCGATGGCGCGCTGCTCGGCGCTGCTCATCGGCTTCACGGCCGAGAGACGGTCCACGAAGAGCCGGTAGCCGGCATCCGTGGGCACCCGCCCGGCACTGGTGTGCGGGGCCGCGATCAACCCCTCGTCCTCGAGAGCCGCCATGTCGTTGCGCACGGTCGCGGCCGACACCCCGAGCTGGTGACGCTCGAGAAGGGCCTTCGACCCCACGGGTTCGGACGTCTGCACGTAGTCCTGCACGATGGCGCGCAGCACGCGCAACCGACGGTCCTCGTTCATGCCCACCTCCGGTCCTTCGCCTGGACAGCCCTTGGCACTCTCGCGCCACGAGTGCCAATCTTACCTCCGCGTGCGGGTAACCTCACGGCCGTGGTGGACAGGTATGGAAGCGACGTGCTCGGGGGCGACTGGCGACGACCGGCCCGTGGGCGCTCGGTCGAACTCGCTGCCGAACCCGGCACGGTCGTCGAGGACGTCGAGACCGGCTGGGTGGGCGCTGTCGTGCGCGTCGAGAAGGCGGGCGGCATCCACGTCGTCCACCTCGAGGACCGCCACGGGCGCACCCGCGGGTTCCGCCTCGGGCCCGGGTTCCTCGTCGACGGGTCGCCGGTGACCCTCACGCCCCCGAAGGCCGCGGATGCCGCCCGGCTGGCCGCCGCTCGCGCCGCCGCGTCCCGCACGGCCAGCGGATCGCGGGCCGTCACCGGGCAGCGCGCCAAGGTCGCCAGCGGCTCAAGGATCTTCGTCGAGGGCAAGCACGACGCAGAACTGGTCGAGAAGGTGTGGGGCGCCGACCTGCGGGTCGAGGGGGTCGTCGTCGAGATGCTCGACGGGGTCGACGACCTGGCCGGGGCGATCCGTGACTTCGCGCCCACGGCGGGGCGTCGCATGGGGGTGCTCGTCGACCACCTCGTGCCGGGCACGAAGGAGTGGCGGGTCGTGGAGCAGGCCCGGGCGGTCAAGCCGTACGCCGAGCACGTCCTCGTCGTCGGCCACCCCTACGTCGACGTCTGGCAGTCGGTGAAGCCCTCCCGGCTCGGGATGGACGCCTGGCCGGTCATCCCCCGGGGCACGTCGTGGAAGGTCGGCATCGCCGCGCACCTCGGGTGGCCGCACTCGACCCAACGCGATCTCGCGATGGCCTGGCGCCAGATCCTGTCCTCGGTGCAGACCTATGCTGACCTCGAGCCCGAACTGCTCGGACGCGTCGAGGAACTCATCGACTTCGTCACCGCGTCGTAGCGGCGGCCACCTGCCTGACACCACCGAGGGGACACACCATGAGCAGCACACCCGACCCGTTCCGCCCCGAGGACACCCCGCCACCTCCCCCGCCGCCGCAGCCCTACCCACCGCAGTACGGCGCACCGGCCGGCTACGCAGCCGCCCAGCCGCTGACCCCGCAGGAGGAGAAGAACTGGTCCCTCGGTGCCCACCTCGGCGTCCTGGCGGTTGGCTTCGTCGCACCGCTGGTGATCTGGCTCGTGTACAAGGGACGCGGGCCGTTCCTGGAGCACCACGCCAAGGAGTCGCTGAACTTCCAGATCACCGTGCTGATCGCCCTGTTCGTGTCGATCATCCTGACCCTGGTGTTCGTCGGGATCTTCATGGTCTTCGCGCTCATCCCGTGGATGTTCATCATGCCGATCATCGCCGCGGTCAAGGCGAGCAACGGTGAGTGGTACCGCTACCCGCTGACCCTTCGCCTCGTCAGCTGACGCTCCTGGTGGATGCGCCTCGGGGTCGGCCCTGACTCGACCCCGAGGCCCACCCTGACCCGGCCCCGGAACGGGGATCGACACGTCGCCGCGGGTGTTTCATGGGTACAGACCCACCCACAAGGAGCACCTGATGAGTGACACCACTCCCCGCCACGATGACCACCCCGTCGACCCGACGGCCCCCGGCTACGCGCTGGCCCCGGCCCCGATGAAGCCCTCCGACGAGCGCACCGC
>NZ_DAORSO010000072.1:0-12013 GCF_035443565.1 Ornithinibacter sp.
CGACCGAGCTTGCCGGATCCTCCGGTGACCGCGATGCGCATGGAATGGAGCCTAGGCGCTCGCGATGGTGTGCACACTGTCCCGGTGCACACCATCGTCTTCCTCCACGCCCACCCCGACGACGAGGCCTCCCAGACCTCCGGCTCGATGGCTCGCGCCGTCGCCGAGGGCAGCCGCGTCGTCGTCGTCTTCGCGACCAACGGCGACCACGGCGAGGTCCCGGCCGACCTCGCCCCCGGCGAGGGCGTGGTCGACCGCCGACGGGTCGAGGCAGCGGCATCCGCCGCGGCGATCGGGCTGCACCGCGTCGAGTGGCTCGGCTACGCCGACTCGGGCATGAGCGGGTGGGAGCAGAACTCCCACGAGGACGCCTTCGTCGCCGCCCCGCTCGAGGAGGCCGCCGCACGGTTCGCCGCCATCCTCGACGAGGAGGACGCCGACATCGTCGTCGGCTACGACTGGCACGGCGGCTACGGCCACCCGGACCACGTCCGCGTCCACGAGGTGCTGCACGCCGCCGCGGCCCTGGCAGCACGACGGCCGCGGGTGCTGGAGTCGACGATGAACCGTGACGCGATGCGCCGCCTCGCCGAGGGTGCGCGGGCCGCGGGCGCGGGCGCGGGCGCGGGCGCTGACGACATCTTCGACCCGGACCAACCGATGGATGACGGGAACCCGCTCGGCGAGCCGGAATCGGCCATCCACTGGCGGGTCGACGTCAGCGACCGGCTCGACCAGCGCCGCGCGGCCCTCCAGGCGCACGCGAGCCAGACCAGCGACGTCGGGATGATGCTGTCGATGCCGCCGGAGATCTTCAGCGTGTTCTTCGGACACGAGCACTACATCGAGCCGGGCCGCGAGCCGGGCATGGTCGACGGCTGGCCCTTCGAGGCGCAGCCCGCCTGACGGGGTCAGCGCGAGACGACGACCACGCGCCCGGCCTGCTCGACGACGCGGCGGCTCACCGATCCGAGGAGCAGCCCCCGGAACCCACCGACGCCACGGCTGCCGACCACCACCCGGTCGGCGTCGAGCTCGTCGGCGACGTCGTGCAGAGCCACGGGCGCCGTGCCGTGCACGACGCGCACGTCCATCGTCACGCCGGGGTGCCTCGCAGCGACCGGGTCGACCACCTGGTGCGCGCGCGCCGCATACCGCTGCTCCACGGCATCCCACCGCGGCGTCCCGGGCTCGGTGACGACCACGCCGTCGACGACCTCGAGGTGCCATGCGATGACGGCCGTGAGCGCCGCGCCCGAGGCGGCGGCCATCTCCGCGGCGAGTGCCACGGCGCGGCCACTGCGCTCGCTGCCGTCAACACCGACGACGATGGCTCTCGGCGGCATGACCTCCGTGTCGGCGGGGATGACGGCAGCCGGGCACGGGGCGTGGGCGACGACGGGCAGGGCCACGGACCCCAGCAGGATACGTTCCAGCAGGCCTCGGGCCGGGGCCCCGACGACGACGAGGCGAGCGCCCTCGGCCATCCGCACGACCGAGGCGGCCGCGGGTCCCCACGGCGCCGAGGTGGCGACGTGCAGCCCCGGGTGGCGAGCACGAACACGCTCGGCCGCTGCCTCGAGCAGTCTCTGGGCGTCGGCCTCGAGCTGTTCGGACAGGCTCGGTGCGCCGGTGACGATGGCGTCGTACGGCGTGAGCTGGATGCCGGGGTCGACGGCCGTGACCAGCCGCAGCTGAGCGCCCAGACGGGCGGCCTCGTCAGCCGCCCAGTCAAGGATCGGCCCGTCGGCCGGGGAGCCGTCGAGGGCGGCGAGAACGGCGCCGGCGGGGGCGCTGTCCGGGGTCGGGGCGGTGGCGGTGGTGACGTCGGTGTCCTCCATGACCCCATCGTCCTCCTCGCTGGGGCTGGGCGCACCCGTCTGCGCCCGAGGTGTTGGCCACACCCCGGGCCCGGGCAGGATGGCGTCATGGCCACCGACCCCGCGCAGCCCCTGTCACCTTCTGATCGTGCGCGCGCCGCCGAGGCGGGGGTGACCCGCTGGCTCACCGGCCGGATGCCGCCCACTCCCGCCGACGAGCTGCGTGACCTCGCCGACGTGGTCGCCGACCTGGGCGCGGGGACGGGGTCAGGCGTGGGGGCCGATGCCGGCGCGTGGGACCGCTACGGCGACCACGGCCCGGTGGCCGCACTCGAGGCCCGCCTCGCGGACCTGCTCGGCAAGCCGGCGGTGGCTGTCTTCCCCAGCGGGATCATGGCGCAGCAGTCGATGCTGCGGGTGTGGTGCGACACCCGGGGGTCGCGACGCGTGGCGATCCCGGCGCTGTCGCACCTTCTGCGCAGCGAGGACGACGGCCCCCGGCTGCTCCACGGGTTCCGTTTCGAACACCTCACCGACGGGCCGAGCGTCCCCGGTGTCGATGACCTCGCGGCGATCCCGGGGCGCCTGGGTGCGGCGTTGCTCGAGCTGCCCCTGCGCGATGCCGGGTTCCTCCTGCCCCGCTGGGACGACCTCGTCGCCTTCAGCCAGGCGTGCCGCGACCGGGGGGTGCCGCTGCACCTCGACGGGGCACGCATCTGGGAGTCGGCACCTGCGTTGCAGCACTCCCCCGCGCAGATCGCGGCCCTGGCCGACAGCGTCTACGTGTCGTTCTACAAGGGCCTCGGCGGGCTGGCCGGGGCCGCGCTGGCCGGGCCCGTCGACGAGATCGCCGAGGCGAGACGGTGGCGCACCCGGATGGGCGGCACCCTGTTCACCCTGCTGCCGTACGCGGTCGCGGCGCTGCGCGGCCTGGAGCAGGAGCTGCCGCGGATGGCGGAGTATCACGAGCGGGCGGTGACGATCGCCGCGGGACTGCAGGCACACGGCATCCGGGTCAGTCCGTCTCCGCCGCACACGACCGCGTTTCGCATCCACGTCGAGCGCGACGTCGAGGACTGCACGCAGCGGCGGTTGCGGGCGATGGAGGACGAGCGCGTGGCGCTGACGCCGCGGTGGGCGGCATCCGAGGTGCCCGGGTGGTCGTGGACCGAGTTCGGTGTCGGGCCGGCGACGATGGCGTGGGAGGTCGAGGAGATCATCGACACCCTCGTACGGGTCTTCGGGCGCTGACCGCCGGGAGCACAATGTCTGCGTGACGCACCCGAGCCCCCGCGAACGCACCCAGCCCGTCGACCTCACCCGCTTCGCGTGGTTGGCCATCGCGGCGGCCGTGCTCACCATCGCCCTGAAGACCATCGCCTGGCAGATCACCGGGTCGGTCGGGCTCCTCTCGGATGCCGCGGAGTCGGTCGTCAACCTCGTCGCCGCCATCGTGGCGCTCGTGGCACTGCGGGTGGCGATCATGCCGGCCGACAAGAACCACCACTTCGGGCACAGCAAGGCCGAGTACTTCTCCGCCGCCCTCGAGGGGCTGATGATCTTCATCGCGGCTGCGGTGATCCTCGTGACGTCGATCGAGCGGTTCCTCAACCCGCGACCGCTCGAGAACGTCGGGATCGGGCTCGCGGTGTCGGTCGTGGCATCGGTGGTCAACGGGCTCGTCGCGATGGTGCTGCTGCGGGCCGGGGCGAAGCACCGCTCGATCACCCTGACGGCCGACGGCAAGCACCTCATGACCGACGTGTGGACCTCGGTCGGCGTCGTCGTCGGGGTGCTGCTCGTCGCGGTCACCGGGTGGGAGCGGCTCGACCCGGTCGTGGCGTTCGCTGTCGGGCTGAACATCCTCATCACCGGGTGGCGGCTGATCCGCAGCGCGTCGGCGGGTCTCATGGACGTCGCCCTTCCGAAGGAGGACAACGACGTGATCCGGGAGGTTCTCGGCCGGTTCACCACCGACGAGGTCACCTGGCACCGGTTGATGACCCGCGAGGCCGGTCACCGCCGCTTCATGCAGTTCGACCTGCTCGTGCCGGGTGCCTGGTCGGTGCAGCGCGGGCACGACCTCATCGAGGACATCACGACCGCGCTGGATGCCGAGTTCCCGGACATCGACGTCGTCTGCCACCTGGAGCCGATCGAGGACCCGCGCTCCTACGAGGATGCCGCGGACCGCCCCCGCGAGTAGCGTGGCCGCTCCCGGAGCATCGCCGCTCCCGGCCCGAGGAGGCGCCATGACACATCTCGTCGTCCACTTCGAGATCCACGCGAGCGAGCCGCAGGTCCTCATCGACTTCTACGGTGAGCTCTTCGGTTGGACGTTCTCGCGCTTCGGGGAGGTGCCGTACTGGATCATCGACACCGGCGAGGATGCTGCCGGGGTCGACACCCCCGGCCACGGCATCAACGGCGGGTTGACTCAGAGAGAGGGCCCCGCACCGGAGCCCGGGGCTCCCATCAACGGGTGCAACATCGTGGTCGGGATCGAGACCGGCGTCGACGAGGTCTTCGCGCGCGCCCTGGCGCTGGGGGCGAGCGAGGCGTCGCCGCTGGAGGACATGGAGGGCGTCGGCCGTGGCGGCTACCTGTTCGACCCCGACGGCAACCTTTTCGGGCTCATGTCCGCGGTGATGTCGGACGGCACCAACGCCATGGCCGGCTAGCGCCAGTTTTGGCCCAAACCTTCGACCTTCGCGGATCGGGCGGACAGGTCGCGGATCCTCTGCCAGACGGTTGCGCGGGGGGCGTCGATCTTGAGTGCCCAGATGCATGCATCGAGACGTTGCGGGCGATCCCGCAGGTGGGCGACTGCCTTGTCGAGGCTCGTGCCGATCGACGTGCCGTAGGCATCGACCGCCTTCCGGGCGCCGGCCTTCAGCGCGACGGCGTCGGGTTTCATCATGGCCAGGTCGATGAGGTCGCGGCTGAACGTCGAGGTGTCTGCCCAACGGTCGTCATTCGCCAGCAATTTGCTTGCGACCTGGTCCGTTCTCGTGAGGGTCCGCACGCCGCAGATCTCAGTTCCCGGGGAGGGATTGTCGAGGTCGATGCGGCCTTCATGGATGATCTCGAACTTGATCGCAGTCCCCGCGACGAGGACGGACGACCGGATGCCGTAACCGTCAACCGTGGGTGGCCTCCCCAGCACGAGTTCGCGCGTGGTGAGCCCGCCCAGACCATGGTCCCTGACGATCTGGCGAAGTTGTCGGTACGACTGCTGGTCGGAGACCAGGAAGTCGATGTCCAACGACTCGCGGAACTCGCCGTTTGCGAGGACGATCGCGGTGCCGCCCCCGAACCAACAGTGGTGCTCTGCCAGGAGCGGTGCGTCGAGCATCGACAGCACCTCGGCCACCGCCTGGTGGTGGTGCCGCCTAAACAAGGAGCCTGCCGTTGCTGTAGGTGTCTGCGAGATGCTGGATGAACGCCTTCTCGTGATCGGTCAGGGCTTCCTGGTCGAGGTGGCGCCACCCTCGTTCGTACAGGTTGAGTGCCTCCGTCTCGGTGATCGTGACGCCGGCATCGGTCTGCCACGCCAGCATGCGCAGGCCTGGGTACTCCCCGACCGTGATCGTCGGTGATCCTGCTCCTTCAGCGTCGAGGATCGGGACGACGAGGTGGAGCCCGAGCGCGGCTGCAACGTTGATGTAGGCACCGATCGTGACCGAGGGACTTCCTGCCTCGATCCTGTGCAGGGTGACACGCGACACGCCTGCAGCCTCGGCACAAGCGACTGCCGTGACACCGAGCGCCTTGCGGCGTGCGCGCAGGCGGCCGCTCAGGCGCTCGAGATCGGCCTGCTGCTCGGGGCTCGTGTACGGACTGGACGCTGGCATGTTTCTCATTTTAGGATGCTTCCATCAAATGTCAACAATGAGAAATGCTTGAATGCCAGGGGTGTCAGGCGTAGCCGGGAACGGAGACCAGCGTCAACCCAGGGTGTCAGGCCTTCTTGACCACGCTGGACTTGAGCTGCATCGGCCCGAAGCCGTCGATCTTGCAGTCGATGTC
The DNA here is from genome assembly GCF_035443565.1 of Ornithinibacter sp. Classification (NCBI taxonomy): domain Bacteria; kingdom Bacillati; phylum Actinomycetota; class Actinomycetes; order Micrococcales; family Intrasporangiaceae; genus Ornithinibacter; species Ornithinibacter sp. The sequence goes on from NZ_DAORSO010000072.1 coordinate 5,850, forward strand.
GTGATCCCCGACCCCGTCGACCAGCCGGATGCCGCGCACCTTGGTGCCGACCTTGACCGACTGTGAGGAGCCCTTCACCTTCAGGTCCTTGATGATGGTGACGGTGTCGCCGTCGGCCAGCACGTTGCCGACGGCGTCGGTGATGACCCGTGGCCCGTCCCCTTCAGCGCCCCCGTCCGATTCACCAGCCGGGTCATCGGGGGCCCACTCGTGGCCACACATCGGGCAGACCAGCAGCGCACCCAACGGGTAGGCGTGCTCGCTGCCGTACTCGGGGCAGAGGGGGACCTGATCGCTCATACGTTGAACCGGAACGAAAACCGGTGCTTTCGACCATCGTCGGTCGTCGTCGGTGAGGGCCGACAAACACGGTCTGACCTGCGGTTATGCGCTGATCCAGCCGTCGGGCGCCGTTGGCGACGAACGGTCTCCGCGGGACTTCTTGCGGACTGTTTGCGGACCGCCGGTCAGGTCGAGATGCCTCTGGTGAGGGCGGCGTCGAACAGCGTCCGCGCGACCTGTTCGGCCTTCTCGGTCGCCGCTACCCCCACCGGCTTCGCCTCGTAGCGGTCCTGGTTGCGGGCGCGTCGCAGGCGGTCGAACTCTCGAGCGGCTTTCTCTGCAGGAGGCTTGTCGAGCACCGCGCGCAGGTACCGGCCGAGCGCCTCGTGCTGGCCTGGCCCGTTTGTCGTCCTGAATCCGTACGCCGCCAGCAGTGCCTCGCCGGTGTCGTGGCAGGCGTCGTAGGCGACGCCGTACCTGACGGTGACGCTCGTGAGCAGCGGCAGCTGATCCAGGCGCTCCTGGGCCTGCCGCAGGAACGAGGTCGCCCGGGCGAGGTCTGCGGGCACGGCGTCGAGACGTCGCGCCTCGACCAGGGCGAGGACCGTCGCCGTCTGGACGCGGGTGAGCGGGGTCAGTGCCACGGCAGCTCTCCGATCACAGCGACTGCCGAGCCGCTGCGCACGTTGTCCAGGAAGCCGGATGACGCTGCGAACTCCTCGGGGGTGAGGATCGTCGGGTTGACGGGACGGTGCACCGCGGCCTCGACGCGGGTGCACGCCTCGTAGACCGCGTCCACGTCGGGCGCACCGAGCACCATGAGGTCGATGTCGTGCGGGGCCGGTCCAGCATCACCGAGCAGCCGAGCGGCGAAGGAGCCGTAGAGGAACGCGGCCTCGATCCCGTCGATGCCGGCCAGCTCCTCGGCCAGGATCACCACCGGGCCGGTCACGATCGTGAGGATCTCGCGCAAGGGCTCCACCAGCGGGCTCTCGCCATTGGCGCGGATCAGCCTGGTGCGCCCCACGTGTCGCTCGCTCAGGATGCCGGCATCGATCAGGCGAGCGACTTCACGGTGCGCGGTCGGGTAGGCAAGGCCCGCTCGCTCGGCCAGGTCAGTGAGACTCAGCTCGTCACCGGTGAGCAACACGGTGGACAGCAGACGTGCCTGACCGTCCGACCGGAAGATCGGAGCGAGGAGGGGCGCCTCAGTTCTCATATAACTGAGGCTATCCTCCATCATATCGACAGTCAACGAGCGACTCGCCAACCCGGAAGAGCCGCACTCGCCGAGTTCGAAGCCGTGGATGCCGCGTGCGACGACTCCAGTGCCGGCTCCTGATCTGCTGGCTCTTCGCGACCCTTCCCACCATCGCCTCGTCGACAACCGTTGGCACGTCACGGTTCCAGAAATCCCTCACCGGCATCCTGCAATTGCCGTCCCTACCACCTTCACTCACAGCGGCACGCATGCTACGAAGGACGTAGGTGGACCGCCCGTGAACGGGCGGTCCACGCGGCATTTCTAGGGGTCCGTTGGTTGTCGACGGACATCGTGGAGGCGGTGATCCGGGTGCACGGAGGGGTGAAGTTCTACCGCGGAGCACCGAGAGCTGCGCGGGCCTACGTCGAGCGCGACCGGTCGCGGGCGGACGACTACTACCTCGCCGAAGGCAACGGCGTCGCGACGCGCTTGGTCGCCACCCCCGGCGGCGTGCGAAGCATGGGCTGCGTGACCGGCGAGATGTACGAGCAGTGGGTCGCCGGCATCGACGTAGAGACGATGACGCCCAAGGGCCACATCCGAACCGACGACAACGCGTTGCGCTTCGTCGAGGTGGTCGTCAACGGCCCCAAGACGTGGTCGCTGGCGGCCGCTCTGCATCCTGAGGTCTCGGCCGCCCTGGACCGAGCCCAGGACAAGGCGGCCACCGAGATCGTCGGCTGGGTCGCGGCGCACGCGACCACCCGCGTCGGCCCTCGCGGGCGCCAGGTCCAGGTTCCCGTCGAGTCCATCGAGGCCGCGGTCATCCGCCACTACACGTCTCGCGCGGGCGACCCGCACCGCCACCTCCACCTGCAGATCAACGCCCGCGTCTGGGCGGCCGGCGCCTGGCGGGGTATCCACTCCGTCGGCGTCCGGGACAGCATCGAGGCGATCAACGGGATTGGTCACGCCGCCGTCGCGACCGACCCGGAGTTCCGGGCGGTGCTGGCTGCGCACGGGCTGACTGTCGACCCCGAGACGAGCGAGATCCGCGAGCTCGCGCCGTACGTCGGCGCCTTCAGTGCCAGGGCCGCGCAGATCCGCCGCAACGTGGACAAGCTCGAGGCCGACTGGCGAGTCGGGCATCCCGACCAAGAACCGGGTCCTCGGATGCGTGAGGTGTGGGACCGGCGGGCGTGGGCGCAGGCACGACCCGACAAGGTCGTGCCGAAGGACGGTCGCGAGCTCGCCGACCGATGGAACGGCGAGCTCCACGAGGTCGGCTACCGAGACCCGGCCCACGCCGTCCCCCTCCGGCGGACGCTGCCGGGGTGGATCGACCGCGACGCTGCCGCTGACCTGGTCGTCTCGATGCTCGGCTCCAGGCGGTCGGCCTGGACCGCGGCTGACATTCGCGGGAAGACCGAGGTCCTGCTCGCCCAGACGGCGCTCGTCGCGGACGCTGCCGCCCGGATCGAGCTGGCGGAGGACGTCACTGCCCGGGCCGTCGCGCGCTGCACCCCGCTGCTGACCCGACGCGACGTCCCCGAACACGTCCGATCCCTCACCTCGCCAGGGGTCCTGGCCGTCGAGGGTCACCTCATCGCCCGGATCGCCCGACGCGCCGATCACTCCACCAATCTGCAACGTCCCGACAGCCTCGACCCGCACCAGGAAGAGCCCGTCCATCACGACGCGGTCGGCGCGCTGACGAGCACCGCGCCCCTCGTGGTCGTCGAGGGAGCCGCCGGAGCAGGCAAGACCACGGTGCTGCGCTCGGTCCGACAGCACCTGGCGTACCACGGTCGGCAACTGGTCGTGGTGACCCCGACGATGAAGGCCGCCGACGTCGCCGCGCGTGAGACCGGCGCCGAGGGACACTCTGCCGCCTGGCTGATCCACCAACACGGGTGGCGCTGGGACGACGACGGGCACTGGTCCCGGCAGTCCGACCCCGGACCCTGCGAGTCCGCAGCCCTTCGACCCGGGGACCTGCTCGTGGTCGACGAGGCCGGGATGCTCGACCAGGACACCGCCCGGGCGCTCCTCACCCTCGCAGACGAAGCCGGCGCCCGGGTCGCGTTCATCGGGGACCGCCACCAGCTCCCGGCCGTCGGCCGAGGCGGCGTCCTCGACCACGCTGTCGCCTACGCGGACCCGGCGGCGGTCGTGACCCTCGAGACCGTGCGCCGATTCGCCGACGAGGCCTACGCCATCCTGAGCCTGCGGATGCGCGAGGGCTACCGAAGCGACGAGGTGTTCGACGCCCTCCTCGCACGCGGGCAGATCGTCGTGCACCGCTCCGACGTCGAGCGCACAGCGGCGCTCGCGCGCCTCGGTGCGGCCGGCGACCTCGTCATGGCCGACACCCGCGAACAGGTCGCCGACCTCAACGCGGCCATCCGCGCGCAGCGCACGGACCTCGATCCCCTCTCCGGAGGCCGCCCGACGGTGACCACCAGCCGCGGCGAGACACTCACGGTCGGCGACCGGGTCGCGACGCGCCGCAACGACCCCGACCTCCGCGTCGCGAACCGACAGACCTGGACCGTGACCGGAGTGGGCGGCGACGGCTCGGTGACCCTCCACGATCGGGGCCGAGACCAGATCGTCCCCGCCGAGTACGCGCGCAAGCACGTCGAGCTCGCCTACGCCACGACCGTCCACGGAGCCCAGGGCGAGACCGTCAGCCGCGCCCACGTCGCCCTGACCGGCTCCACCGGCGCCGCGGCGTACGTCTCCATGACCCGCGGCCGAGCCGGCAACACGGCGCACCTGGTCGCCGAGACCCTCGAGGACGCCAAGCAGCAGTGGGTCGACGCGTTCGCGCGCAACCGGTCCGACCTCGGCCCTGGGGACGAATCCGGGTACAACCCCCTCCCATGATGACCTGCGTGAGCCGACGCTCACCGCCACCGATCACGAGGAGCCCACGATGACCGCACAACACCACCCCACTCTTCGTCCACAGAACGCCGGGGACGAGATGCTCACGCTCCAGGAGGCCTGCGCCTTCCTCCGGGTGCCTGAGGGCACCCTGCGCTACTGGCGCCACCTCGGATCCGGGCCGCGCAGCTTCAAGCTCGGCCGCCACGTCCGGTACTGGCGCGCGGACCTCGTCCTCTGGCTCAGCGAGCAGACCAACCGTCCACAGAACCACCGCTGAGACTGCCCCGCCGTCAGATCTCGGAGAGACGATGGAGCGATCTCGGAAGGAGCATCACCATGGCGGGAAACATCGCCAAGCGAGCCAACGGCAAGTGGCGGGCGCGGTATCGCGACGAGTCCGGGAAGGAGCACTCGCGACACTTCGACCGCAAGATCGACGCCCAGCAGTGGCTCGACGCGGTCACCTCGGCCGTCGTCACTGGAACATACGCGGATCCACAGGCCGGCCGGATCACGTTCGCGGCGTTCTTCGGCGAGTGGTCGGCCCGCCAGGTCTGGGCACCCGGCACCGTGCTCGCCATGTCGCTGGCGGCCAGATCCGTGCCCTTCTCCGGGAAGCCGATGAAACAGGTCCGGCGCTCGGACGTCGAGACCTGGATCAAGCAGATGAACGCCGCCGGCCTCGCCCCCGGCACGATCAAGACCCGGTACGTCAACGTCAGGTCGGTGTTCCGCGCCGCCGTCAAGGATCGGGTGATCGGAACCGACCCGACCGACGCAGTACGCCTCCCCCGCGGCCGTCGCCCCGACATCGCCATGTCGATCCCCACACCCGAAGACGTGGGGCAGCTCATGGCCATGGCCGACGAACCGTTCCAGCCATTCATCGCCCTCTGCGCGTTCGCTGGCCTTCGGCTGGGCGAGGCCGCCGGCGTCCAACTCGGCGACGTCGACTTCCTCCGCAAGTCACTCAAGGTCTCCCGCCAGGTGCAACGTGTCAACGGCGGGGCGATCGACGTGCGGGCGCCGAAGTACGGGTCAGAGCGCGTCGTCTACCTCGCCGACACCCTCGTCACAGTCCTCGCCAAGCACATCGCCGCCCACGGCACCACCGGCAACGATCGTTGGCTCTTCGCCGGGGACGGCGACAACCCACCACACCAGAACACCGTCAGCTACTGGTGGCGCAAGACCCTGCACGACGCCGGACTGTCCGGCATCAAGCTCCACGACCTGCGGCACTTCTACGCCTCCGGCCTCATCGCCGCCGGGTGCGACGTCGTGACCGTCCAGCGCTCGCTCGGTCACTCGAAGGCCACGACGACCCTCAACACGTACGCCCATCTCTGGCCGACCGCCGAGGACCGGACAAGGAAGGCCGCGGAGTCGATCATGTCCGCATCGCTCGGCGAGCCCGCAGGTCGACTCGCCGAGAACGAGACGAGCACAGGCAAATGAGTCCTGCCTGGGACGGCGGACTTGCCTCCCGTGGCGTGAACCGGTGGCGCGTCATCACCCCCAGATAGGGCTACGCCGGGTGCGGCCTGTTTCACGGACATGCCGAATGTCGGATGTTCGCCCGGCGCGGTCAGAGGCCGTCAGCCACGTGTTCCGCTGGTCATCACCACACGGCGAGCCCACGGACATGCAATGGGTCCTCCCCGCGGGGTTGCTGAGCGTGAGCTGACCTGTCCGGGGCGACCTTTGCATGTCCGTGGGTCCGCCCGTCCGCAACTGCCGCAACCAGCGAGGGTTGTACCGCTGGACACCAAGCTATGTTCTGGTC
>NZ_DAORSO010000073.1:0-11771 GCF_035443565.1 Ornithinibacter sp.
TCAGGGAGGCGTCGATCTCGGCGAGCCCTCGGAACATCGGGGCGAGCCGGGTGAGGACCTCGACGCGACCCGAGTCGGTGATGACGACCTCGGTGCGTCGGCCGTCGTCCGGGTGGGGTCGGCGCTGGGCGTGGCCGCGCCCGACGAGGCGATCGACGATCCCCGAGGATGCCGCGGAGGTCACCCCGAGTTCACGCGCCAGCTCGACCGGACCCATGGGGGTGGTCATCAGGTGGCGCAGCGAGTGCAGTTCCGAGACCGACAGACCAGCCTGGCGGGCCACCTCGTGGGGCACCTGCCCGGCGACGTCGACGAGTTCCTGGAGGGCGACGAGGGAAGGTGACTGCCGATAACCCGGCACCACCGACGTGACGTCGGGAGCAACGTTAGACAAACTTGCATCAAGGGCTTGGGGTTCCGTAATCTCACTCACCTACTTAGCAACATGGTGAATCACCTACTGAATCAGCACGGTATCAAGGGAGAGCGGACACATGGGCAACCTTGCACACGCCATCACGCGCAAGTGGGTGGCCGGCATCCTCGCGCTGGTGGCCATCCTCGGCGCCGGCGCGATCATCGGTGTGGTCGGGCAGGCCGAGGGTCCGCCCACCGCGGTGGCGGCCCTGCCGGACGGCACCGACAGCAAGGCCGCCGCCGAGCTTCGAGCCGAGCTGCCCGAGGCAGAGGGGTCCGCGGCCGTCGTCCTCTACAGCAGCGACGCAGCCCTGACCCCTGATCAGCTGGCCGTCGTCCAGGAACGGGCACGCACGCTGCCGGGGGCGACCGGTGCTCCCCCCGCCGTGGCGGAGGACGGAACTGCCGCCACGGTGTTCATCCCCGTGAACACGAGTGACGCAGTCGAGACCGCCGAGGTCGTCGGCGACCTGCGGGAGGCAGCCAAGGCAGACCTCCCGGACGGCCTGACAGCCCGGGTCACCGGCCCCGCCGCCATCCAGGCCGACCTCGCGGCCGTCTTCGACGGGGCGAACTTCCGCCTGCTCGCCGCGACGGCATCCGTCGTCGCCCTCCTGCTCGTCATCACCTACCGCAGCCCGGTCCTGTGGCTCGTGCCGCTCACTGTCGTCGGTGTCGCCGACCAGCTCGCCGCGGTGGCGGCGACCCACACCCTGGCGGCCTTCGACGTCCTGTGGGACGAGTCGACGATCGGCATCCTCTCCGTCCTCGTGTTCGGTGCGGGCACCGACTACGCCCTGCTGCTCATCAGCCGGTACCGCGACCAGCTGCGGGTCACCGAGGACCGTCGTGAGGCCATGGCGATCGCCCTGCGCCGCACCACCGAGGCGATCGTCGCCAGCTCCAGCACGGTCGTCATCGGCCTGCTCACCCTGCTCCTCTCGCTCTTCCCCGCGACCCGGGGGCTCGGCCTGGCCTGTGCCGTCGGTGTCGTCGTCGCGGCCTTCTTCGTGCTCGTCGTGCTCCCCGCAGCCCTGGTCGTGTTCGGTCGCTGGATCTTCTGGCCCAAGGTCCCGAAGGTGGGCCAGGCCGGTCTCGCCGACGCCAACTCGCTGTGGCGCCGCATCGGTGACGCCGTCGCGAAGCGGCCCGCCGGTTTCGTCACCGTCACGCTGCTCGCGCTGGCCGTCATGGCCGGTGGCATCACCCAGATCAAGACCGGCCTCGACGGCCCCGACCAGTTCCTGCAGAAGCCCGAGGCCATCGCCGCGGCCGAGCGCCTCGGAGAGTCGTTCCCCGCAGGTGCTGCCGACCCGACCATCGTGGTGACCCGCGGTGACGGGGAGGCCACGGCCACGGCCGTCGCCGCCGTCGACGGCATCAGCGACGCCCGGGTCGTCGCCTCCGGCAACGGGGTGAGCGAGATCGACGCGGTCATCGACGCCGCCCCCGGGTCCGACGAGGCCGAGGCCACGGTCACGGCACTGCGTGAGGCCCTGGCCGGTCAGGCGGACACCCACGTCGGTGGCACCGAGGCCGAGGCCATGGACGCCTCGGCATCCGCGGCCCGAGACCGTCTGGTGATCTTCCCGATCATCCTCGCGCTCGTGCTCGTCTCGCTCGCTGCGCTGCTGCGCTCGGTCGTGGCGCCGATCATCCTCGTCGCCACGGTGGTCGCGACCTACATGGCCAGCCTCGGCCTGTCGTGGGTGCTGTTCACCCAGGTGTTCGGCTTCGAGCGACTCGACGACGGTGTGCCGTTGCTCGCGTTCGTCTTCCTCGTCGCCCTCGGCGTGGACTACAACATCTTCCTCATCACCCGAGCCGCCGAGGAGGCCAAGGACCACGGCTCACGCAGCGGCATGTTGCGCGCCCTCGCGGCGACCGGTGGTGTCATCACCAGCGCCGGCATCCTGTTGGCCGCGGTGTTCGCGGTCCTGGGTGTGCTGCCGCTCGTCGTGCTCGCCCAGCTCGGCGTCATCATCTGCGTGGGCGTGCTCCTCGACACCCTCGTGGTGCGCACCGTGCTCGTCCCGGCGATCGGGCTCATCCTCGGTGACCGCTTCTGGTGGCCGCGGCGCGTCGACACCCGCCCCTCGGTCGCGGATGCCGCGGACTCGACTGATCGTGCTGAAGGCCCGGTGCCCGTGGGTGGGGCGTGACCCTCACCCGGTTCGGCCTCGGGGTCACCCTGGCCGCACTGATCGGCCTGTACGCCGTCCTCGCGGTGCGGTGGACCGGAGCCGGGTCCGCCTGGGCTACCACGCTGGTTCGTCCGGCGTGGCAGCCGCCGGACGTGGTGTTCGGGGTGGTCTGGCCGCTGAACTTCATCGCGATGGCGGTGGTCGGCACGGCCGTCACCGTCGGGGCCACCCCGCGCGAGGGAGTGCTCTGGATGGTGCTGTTCGGCGCCAGCGTGGCGCTGGCGCTCGGGTGGGCGAGGGCCTTCTACCTCCGGCACCGGCTGGGTCGGTCCGCCGCGCTGCTCAGCCTGGCTGCCGCGGTCACCTGGGCCCTCGTGGCGCTCACGGCGAGCACGGTCGGCTGGCCGGCTTGGGTGCTCGGGCCGTACGCGGTGTGGCTCACGGTCGCCTCGAGCCTCGCGGTGGGGTACTGGCGGTTGAACGAATCTCGGTGACGGTGCATCCACAGGGCCGGTCGGCAGCGAACCACTGTCGAGACAGTCATGACCCCGTGAGAAAGCCGAGAGGAGTGCAGCATGACCCAGCTCACCATGGATCCGCCGCGCCTTCCATGGCAGGCGGTGCGTGCGCCGGGTCGGCCTGACCGGCCGATCCCGTTTATCGTGGGGTCCGTGCGAGCAGAGGAGCAGGTCGAGGCGGTCGTCGTGGACGACATCGCCGAACGGCTGCGCGACGGGTCTCGGGAGGCGCTGGAGGAGGCCTACGCTCGCTGGGCGTCCCTCGTCCACACCCTGGCCGTGCGCTCCCTCGGCAACCACCACGACGCGGAGGACGTCACCCAGCAGGTGTTCGTCTCCGCGTGGAACAGCCGGCACACCCTGCGGCCCGACAAGGGCACCGTGCCGGGGTGGCTCGTCGGCATCACCCGCCACAAGGTCGCCGACGTCCACGCCAAGCGCGCTCGGCTGGCGCGCGACGCCCAGGCGGTCGCGGAGAACACCCTGCCCGACGAGAGCGCCCCACCGCCGGACGACCTGCTCGCGACCCGGCTCGTGCTGCACGACGAGCTCGAGCGCCTCGGGGAGCCCCGGGGGACGATCGTGCGCATGGCCTTTCTCGAGGACCGCACCCACGACGAGATCGCCGAGCGTCTCGCAATGCCCCTCGGCACCGTCAAGAGCCATGTCCGCCGCGGACTGCTGCACCTGAGGACCCGCCTGGAGGAGGTGGACCGTGACCCATCCTGATGACGACATGCTGGCCGCCCTGGCCCTCGGCGAGTCGACGCCGAACGACGTCGCCGCACACGTCGGTGGCTGTGCCCCGTGCTCACGTGAGGTGACGGCGCTGCGCTCCACCCTGAGCGTGCTGCGCGAGCCCGTCCCTGCTCTCATCGCGCCCCCCGCCAGCGTGTGGGATGCCGTGCTCGCCGAGATCGACGCCCCCGAGACCGCCGCCGCGCCCCCGACGGCGACAGTCGCCGCTCTGCCGGCCGCCCCTACGGCGGTCGACCACGCGGTCGCCGCTCCCGCGACCGCGCAGCCACCGACCGACGAGCTCGCGACGCGCCGCGAGAACCGCAGGCGAGGCGGCATCCCCCTCGCGTGGGTGGCCGGTGCCGCCGCCGCCGGAATACTCCTCGGCATCGCCGGTGGTCGCCTGCTCGGGGGCGAGGACCCGGCGCCCGCGCCGATCACGGTGGCCAGCACCAGTCTCGACACGCTCGACACCGGGCAGGTCAAGGGGTCGGCCGACATCGTTCGCCTCGACGGCCAGCTCGACCTCGCCGTGCGCACCGAGCCGATCGACCCCCGCGACGGGTACCTCGAGGTGTGGCTGATCAACAAGGACCTCGAGCGCATGGTGTCGATCGGGGTGCTGCGTCCAGACGCCCCCGAGCAGACCTTCGCCATCGACCAGGCCCTGATCGACCAGGGCTACGTCATCGTCGACATCTCCCGTGAGGGCTTCGACGCAGCCCCGCAACACTCGGGCGACAGCGTCGTGCGCGGAACCCTCGCGACCTGACCCGAGTGCGCTCCCTAGGATGGGTGCATGACCTCGACCCCGGACATCAAGCCCCGTAGCCGCGACGTCACCGACGGCCTCGAGAAGGCCGCAGCGCGCGGCATGTTGCGCGCGGTGGGTCTCGGCGACGACGACTTCGCCAAGCCGCAGATCGGGGTCGCGAGCTCGTGGAACGAGATCACCCCGTGCAACCTCTCGCTCGACCGCCTGGCCAAGGCGGTCAAGGAGGGGGTGCACGCCGCTGGCGGCTACCCGCTCGAGTTCGGCACCATCTCGGTGAGCGACGGCATCTCGATGGGCCACGAGGGCATGCACTTCTCCCTCGTCAGCCGCGAGATCATCGCCGACTCGGTCGAGACGGTCATGATGGCCGAGCGCCTCGACGGTTCGGTGCTGCTCGCCGGGTGCGACAAGTCGCTGCCCGGCATGCTCATGGCCGCCGCCCGCCTCGACCTGTCCTCGGTGTTCCTCTACGCCGGGTCGATCCTGCCCGGCATCGCGAAGATGTCCGACGGCTCAGAGCGCACCGTGACGATCATCGACGCGTTCGAGGCCGTCGGCGCCTGTGCCCGGGGGCTGATGAGCCGCGAGGACGTCGACGCCATCGAGCGCGCGATCTGCCCCGGTGAAGGCGCCTGCGGTGGCATGTACACCGCCAACACGATGGCCTCCGTGGCCGAGGCGATCGGCATGTCCCTGCCCGGCTCGGCCGCCCCGCCGGCCACCGACCGCCGCCGTGACGGGTTCGCCCGCAAGTCCGGTGAGGCCGTCGTCGAGCTGCTGCGCCGCGGCATCACCGCCCGCGACATCATGACCAAGGAGGCGTTCGAGAACGCCATCGCCGTCGTCATGGCCTTCGGTGGCTCGACCAACGCCGTGCTCCACCTGCTCGCGATCGCCCACGAGGCCGACGTCGACCTCTCGCTCTCCGACTTCGCGCGGATCGGCGCCAAGGTGCCCCACCTCGCCGACGTCAAGCCCTTCGGGTCCTACGTCATGACCGACGTCGACCGGGTCGGTGGCGTGCCCGTCGTCATGCGCGCCCTGCTCGACGCGGGTCTGCTGCACGGCGACTGCCTCACCGTCACCGGCAGGACGATGGCCGAGAACCTCGCCCACATCAACCCGCCGGACGTCGACGGCAAGGTGCTGCGGGCGATGTCCGAACCCATCCACGGCACCGGCGGCATCACCATCCTCACCGGCTCGCTGGCCCCCGAGGGTGCCGTCGTGAAGTCGGCCGGCTTCGACTCCGACGTCTTCGAGGGCACCGCGCGCGTCTTCGACGGTGAGCGGGCCGCCATGGATGCCGTCGAGGACGGCACCATGACGGCCGGCGACGTCGTCGTCATCCGTTACGAAGGCCCCAAGGGCGGCCCCGGGATGCGCGAGATGCTCGCCGTCACCGGCGCGATCAAGGGTGCCGGCCTGGGCAAGGACGTCCTGCTCCTCACCGACGGTCGGTTCTCCGGCGGCACCACCGGCCTGTGCGTCGGCCACGTCGCCCCCGAGGCCGTCGACGAGGGCCCGATCGCGTACGTGCGTGACGGCGACGGCATCCGACTCGACGTCGCGAACGGTCGCCTCGACCTGCTCGTCGACGACGACGAGCTCGAGCGCCGGCGTGCCGAGGGCGTGACGCACCCCGAGGCCAAGTACACCCGCGGAGTGCTCGCGAAGTACCGGCGCCTGGTCGGCAGCGCCAGCCAGGGTGCCGTGTGTGACTGACCCGCCGGGGGACCGGCCGGCGCTCGAACTGGCCGGCCTGGTCAAGGAGTTCCGGGGGCGTCGCGTCGTCCACGGACTCTCCCTCGCGGTGCCTCGTGGCTCGCTCTACGGCCTCGTGGGGCCCAACGGTGCGGGCAAGACGACGACGCTGTCGATGGCGACCGGGCTGCTGCGCCCCGACGGGGGCACCGCGCACGTCCTGGGCCACGACGTGTGGCGCGACCCGGCATCCGCGAAGGAGGTCATGGGTGTCGCACCCGACGGCATGCGGCTGTTCGAGCAGCTGTCAGGGCGCGAGCTGCTGTCCTACGTCGGTGCGTTGCGCCGGATGCCGCGCGACGTGACCTCCGCCCGTGCCGACGAACTGCTGGCGGTGCTCGACCTCGCCGACGACGCGAGCACCGTCGTCGCCGACTACTCGGCTGGCATGGTCAAGAAGATCAGCCTGGCGGCGGCGCTGATCCACGCGCCGCGCCTGCTCGTGCTCGACGAGCCGTTCGAGGCCGTCGACCCCGTGTCCGGTCAGACGATCCGCACGATCCTGCGCCGCTACGTCGCCGGTGGCGGCACGGTCGTCATGTCGAGCCACGTCATGGAGCTCGTCGAGGGCCTGTGCGACCGGGTCGCCGTCATCGCCGGCGGGCGAGTGCTGGCCGAGGACACCGTCGCAGGCCTGACCCGGGGTGGGTCGCTGCACGACCGCTTCCTCGAGCTCGTCGGTGCCTCCGACGTCGGCGGAGACGAACTGTCGTGGCTGGGCTGAGGCGGATGCCGTGACGTGGCTCATCGTGCGGCTGCGCCTCGCGATGTGGCGCACGGCGATGAGCCGCAGCACCCTGCAGCTCACGTCCTCGATCATCGGTGGCCTCGCGGCGCTCGCCGTCGTCGGCACGCTCGGGCCGGGCCTCGTGCTGCTCGTGGCCCAGCCGCTGCGGATCACCGCCCTCGTCGTCCCCCTGTTCACGGTCGCCACCCTGATGTGGGCGGTGCTCAGCCTCATCGCGACGGGTGTCGACTCCCTGCTGGATCCCGCCCGCTTCTCCGTGCTCCCGCTGCGCGCGCCCGAGCTCGCGCGCGGTCTGCTCGCCGCCGCGCTCACCGGCATCCCCGCCCTGATGCTGTGCCTGTTGGCGCTCGCGCAGGTGGGCAGCTGGGCGTCGAGCCCGACGACGGCCGGCGCGGCGCTCGTCGCGGCGGTGCTGGGGGTGCTGACGGCGGTGCTGCTGTCACGGGCGGTGACGAGCGCGCTGGCCGGTGTCATGACGAGCCGCATCGGGCGGATCCTCGGCGCCTTCGTCGTCGCGCTCGTGACCCTGGTGCCGCTGGCCCTCAACCTGTTGCTGACCACCGGCACGCTCGGCGCGGACCTGCGCTCGTTCGACGCGACCCGCTCGGCCCGGATCGCCTCGTGGACGCCCTTCGGCTGGGCCTGGGGGCTGCCGTTCGACGTCGCGACCGGGCGGTGGGGCGCGGCGCTGGTGCACCTGCTGCTCGCGCTGGGGTTCCTCGCCCTGCTCTGGTGGGTGTGGGTGGGGCAGCTGCGGCGCACGCTGACCTCACCGCTGACGAGCTCGGGTGGGCAACGGATCGGTGCCGGGCGGTTCCTGCCCGCCCTGCTCGGCACGTCTCCGGTGGCCACCATCGCGGCGCGCCGCATCCGCGCCTGGTACCGGGACAGCCGCCTCGTGTCGATCGCCCTGCGCACGGCCGTGCTCCCGGTGTTCTTCGTCGCGCAGTCGATCGTCATGGACACGCCCGGCCTCGCGGGTGCCGGGGTGGTGTCGCTCGCTGTGTTCGCCGGGTTGACGCTCATGAACGACCTCGCCTTCGACGGGCCTGCGTGGTGGCTGCACGTCGCCGTCGGGGTGCCGGGCTGGCAGGACCGGCTCGGGCGGGTGCTCGCGACCACCGTGGTCTTCGGGCCCGTCGTGCTCCTCACGTATGCCGTGAGCCTGGCCCTGGGCGTGGTGCAGTCGCCGCTGCCGTGGCTCACCGTCACCGTCGTCGCCTTCTTCGCCAGCCTCGGGCTGGCCGTGCTCGTCGGGGCGTACCTGCCGGGGACCGCACCGCGCACCGGGGGCAACCCGTTCGCGGCGACGTCCGGGGGAGCGGCCCAGGGGTGCCTGACCGCTCTGATCTCCTTCATCGGCCCCATCGCGCTCACGGCTCCCGCCGCTGTCCTGGCGTTGGTCACCTCGGGCACGACCGTGGGCCGGTGGGCGGTGCTGGTCGTGGGCACGGCGTACGGGCTGGGGCTCCTCGCCGTCGGGGTCGTCGTCGGGGGCGCCCGTCTGGACGCTCGGGCCCCGGAGCTGCTCGGCCAGCTGGAGTCGGCCCAGATCTGAGCGCGTGCTGTCCGCGGGGTGGCTCAACCCTTGTCGGGCACTGCCACCGGGGCGAGGATGAGCCCGCCCGGGCGGATACCCCGCCCGGGACCCCCATGAGGAGGTCCGCATGAGCCGTTGGCACCCCCAGGCGTGGTCGATCACCACCGAGGCGCCTCGTCCAGACGCCGAGCTCGTCGCCGAGCTCGCCCGCTTTCCCACGACCCAGATCGCCGACGGTGGCGGACCCATCGCCGTGGTCGGTCCCGGCATCGGGCCGATGGTGGCGGCGACCGAGATCTGCGGGCCTGCGGTCACCTTGTGGACGGCACCGGGCGACATCCTCTACATCCTGAAGTCACCCGACCTCGTGCAGCCGGGCGACGTCCTCGTCATCGACGGCGGCGGTCGGTTGGATGCCGCGGTCATCGGCGACGTCATCGGTGGCCGTCTGCTGGCCAACGGCTGTGCGGGCATCGTCGCCGACGCCGCCGTGCGTGACCTCGAGGGCCTCGAGGCGCTGGGCCTGCCCGTCCATGCCCGTGGCGCCCACCCGGCCACCGGCTCGAACGTCGGTCCCGGGGCCCTCAACGTGCCGATCCAGTGCGGCGGCGTCGCCGTGCACCCCGGGGACGTCGTGCGGGCCGACCGCAGCGGCGTCGTCGTCGTGCGCGCCGGCGGGCTGGCCGAGGTCGTCGAGCGCACCCGCGCCGTCGGGGCCCGCGAGGACGAGTGGCAGGCGGCGTTCGCGGACGGCGCCGGACTCGACGCCGTGTTCGGCATCGACGCCCTCATCGCCGAGAAGGCGGCAGCGGCCGGCGCCACAGGGGGGCCGGAAGCATGACGACCGCAGCAGTGGAGCGGACCACCATCGGCGGTCTGCCGATCGACGTCGAGCACACGGAGCACCCCCTGACAGCGGCCGAGCGGGCGGAACGCATGCGCGAGCCCGGGTTCGGGAGGGTCTTCTCCGAGCACATGCTGACGATCCGCTGGACCCGCGACGGCGGCTGGCAGGACGCTCGTCTCACGCCCTACGGGCCACTCGTCCTGGACCCCGCGACCTCGGCGCTGCACTACGGCCAGTCGGTGTTCGAGGGGTTCAAGGTCTACCGCGGTGCCGACGGGTCGGTCGCGGCCTTCCGGCCCGAGGCCAACGCCCGACGGTTCCAGGACAGCTCGCGCCGGCTCTGCCTGCCCGAGCTTCCCGTGGACGTCTTCGTCGACGCCGTCGACCTGCTCGTCGCCCACGACCACGAGTGGGTGCCGACGGCGCCGGGGCACACCCTGTACATCCGGCCGCTGCTGTTCGCCAGCGAGCCCGAGCTCGTCGTCCGGCCGTCGGATGAGTGCCTGTTCGTGCTCACCGCGTTCGTCGCGGCCGACTACTTCCCGCGCGGGTTGAAGCCGGTCTCGGTGTGGGTGGCGGACCACTTCGTGCGGGCGGCTCCCGGCGGCACCGGCGCGGCGAAGTGCGCGGCGAACTACGCGGCCGGACTGGCCGCGCAGGCCGAGGCGGCCGAGCACGGGTGCGACCAGGTGGTCTTCCTCGACGCCGTCGAGCGGCGGTGGATCGAGGAGCTGGGCGGCATGAACCTGCTCTTCGTCTACGGCGGGGACGTGCCGCGCATCGTCACCCCCGAGCTCACGGGCACCCTGCTGCCGGGCATCACCCGCGACTCCCTGCTCGCCATCGCCCGCGACCTCGGCTACCCGGTGGAGGAGCGGCGCATCTCCATCGACGAGTGGGAGGCCGACGTCCGGTCCGGGGCGATGACAGAGGCGTTCGCGTGCGGCACCGCAGCCGTGCTGACGCCCGTGGGTCGGGTGCGTCGCGGCGACGCGGAGTGGACGATCGGCGACGGAGGCACCGGCCCGGTCACCGCCTCGCTGCGTGAGCGGCTGCTGGCCGTGCAGACCGGCGCAGCGCCCGACCCGCACGGGTGGCTGCGCCGGATCGAGCCCTCCGGGGCGCTCAGGCCCTGACCGCGGGTGCCGGCTCCGGGTCGGCGCGGTGGTGTTCCGCACGCACCGCGCCGACCGGTGCGAACCGGTCGTGCATCGTGACGAGCAGGGAGAGCAGGAGCACGAAGAACAGCGTGGCCCCCACGTCCAGGGCGTTGCCGCCGAGGATGAGCCTGGCCACCAGGACGAGCCCGACGTTCGTCAGTGACCGGGCGAAGAATGCGGCGGCGAGGCCCTCGCGGCTGCCCACGCGACGGGCGACGAGCAGCGAGATCGCCGAGTTGACGACGACGTAGGCGCCGATGCCGACGAACATCCGCAGGTCGGAGGTCTCCAGGCCGGGCAGGATCCGGGCGTAGATCGTCGACAGCAGGCCGATGAGCACGACCTTCTCCAGAGTCCACCACGACCACACCGTGACGTTGGCCGCGACCCAGGCGTCGCGCTCGGCGGCGGTGTCGATCTCCTCCGGCAGCGGGTCGGCGGCGACGCGCCAGGCCCAGTCCGGCGCCAGGAGGCGGGGACGCACGACGAACCAGAGGATGGCGAGCCCGACCAGCACGGCGGTGATGATGAGCGGGGCGAACCAGGACACCTCCTTCCAGGTGTCGGTGAAGTCGAGCTGGGCGATGTGGATCCAGTACTCCTGCGGCAGCTTGACGAAGATCCAGATCGCGGCGGCGGTGAGGATCCAGAACCGCGTGCTGAACCGGCGCGGGTCCCAGCGCAGCCTGATCACCTCGTAGGCGATGAAGAAGTACTCGAACGTGTTGGGGAAGATGAGGAGCAGGGCCCGCGTGCCGGTCAGCTCGAAGGCCATCACGCCGATCATCCGGTAGAAGAACAGGAACCGGGAGATCCGCACGGCCCCGCTGTGCGTCCAGTTCTGCATCGAGGACAGGAAGGCGATGGCGAGGTAGTAGACGTCCATCGCCTTGTCGTAGTTCTGGTACCCGGGCGGGTCGAACCCGAACGTCTGGAAGATCGTCTGGTCGATACCGTCGATCACCAGGCACGCGAGGATGGCCGGCAGCGGGAACTTCGGGATGAGCAACGGCACGAGGAAGCGCAGCGCCACCACGGTGACGAAGACGACGGTTGCCTCGGTGGTCATGTCGACTCCTGGTGCGCGGCCCGCGGGTGAGGGCGTTCGCGTGAACGCTAG
>NZ_DAORSO010000074.1:0-11769 GCF_035443565.1 Ornithinibacter sp.
GGGTCAGCGAGCTCGAGGCCGACTGCGACACCTACCTGGCCTCCCTCGAGAAGCTCCGCTCGTTCATCCTCCCCGGAGGCACACCCGGCGCTGCTCACCTCCACGTCGCGCTCACGGTGGTGCGCCGGGCAGAACGGTCGGTGTGGGCCGCCATCGAGGCCTACGGGACCGAGCCGGGGACGGCCCGCGGTGAGGGTGGCATCAACCCGACGACCGCGACCTACCTCAACCGCCTGTCCGACCTGCTGTTCGTGCTGGCCCGCTACGCCAACCTCCCCGGAGGCGACGTGCTCTGGGCACCGGGTGGCGGCCGTGAGCAGCCCCCCACCCCGTCCTGACGGCGGGTCAGGCGACGTTGGCCTTGTACCCGGGCGGGCTGGACTCCAGCCATGCCCGCACCGCCGTGTAGGCCGCCGGCACGAAGGCGAACTCACACGTCGCGGCGCCGGAGCTCCCGAGCACCGCGACCGGGTCGGCGAGCCCGGGAATGGGGTCGCTGAGCGGGGAGACCGATCCGAAGTCGAGCTGACCCCGCACCCAGGCCACCTCCGGTCGCAGCGACGGCCCGACGATGCTGAACCACTCGAAGCGGTCCGAGCTCAGCCGCGCCAGACCCAGGCGCCACCGATCACCCTCCCCGTCGCGCCGAGCACACAACATGACCGGGCGGCCATCCCCTGAAATGTACCGACGGCGCGCCCACACGAAGGTGAGCGCGCCGACGATGACCAGCACGATGAGGGCGAGGACCACCTCGGCGACGACGAGTGGCGTCATGCGAGCGGTCCTCGGCCCTCGATGTCAGGAACTCATGCCAGAGGCGTCGACCGACTCCGCGATGATCGTGACGCGGTCGTGGTCCACTGACAGGAAGCCGCCGTCGATGGTCGCCGACTTCCAGCCACCCTCGCCGTTGATCCGCACCTCGCCCTCGCCCAGCACGCACAGCAGCGGCTGGTGACCGGGCAGGATGCCGAGGTCGCCGTCGATGGAGCGGGCGCTGACCTGGCTCGCCTCACCCTCCCAGACCTTGCGGTCCGCGGCGACGAGCTCGACCGTGAGAGCCATCAGAGGTTCTTCTGGATCTCGGCCCACTGGCGCTCGACGTCGTCGAGGCCACCGCACATGAAGAACGCCTGCTCACCGACATGGTCGTAGTCGCCGTCACAGATCTTCGTGAACGCCTCGATGGTGTCGGCCAGCGGCACCGTCGAACCCTCGATGCCGGTGAACTGCTTGGCGACGTAGGTGTTCTGCGACAGGAAGCGCTGCAGACGACGGGCACGGTTGACGAGGATCTTGTCCTCTTCGGAGAGCTCGTCGATACCGAGGATCGCGATGATGTCCTGGAGCTCCTTGTTGCGCTGGAGGATCCCCTTGACGCGAAGCGCGGTGGTGTAGTGGTCCTCCGCGATGTAGCGACGGTCCAGGATCCGGCTCGTCGAGGTGAGCGGGTCCACGGCCGGGTAGATACCGAGCGAGGCGATCTCACGCGAGAGCTCGGTCGTCGCGTCGAGGTGCGCGAACGTCGTGGCCGGAGCCGGGTCGGTGTAGTCATCGGCCGGCACGTAGATCGCCTGCATCGAGGTGATCGAGTGGCCACGCGTGGAGGTGATGCGCTCCTGGAGGGTGCCCATCTCGTCGGCGAGGGTGGGCTGGTAACCCACGGCCGACGGCATCCGGCCCAGAAGCGTGGAGACCTCGGAACCCGCCTGGGTGAAGCGGAAGATGTTGTCGATGAACAGCAACACGTCCTGGCCCTGGACGTCGCGGAAGTACTCCGCCATCGTCAGAGCAGACAGGGCGACGCGAAGACGCGTGCCCGGCGGCTCGTCCATCTGGCCGAACACGAGGGCCGTCTGCCCGAGGACGCCGGCCTCCTCCATCTCGACCATGAGGTCGTTGCCCTCACGGGTGCGCTCACCGACACCGGCGAACACCGACACACCACCGTGGTCGCGGGCGACACGGGCGATCATCTCCTGGATGAGCACCGTCTTGCCGACACCGGCACCGCCGAACAGGCCGATCTTGCCGCCCTGCACGTAGGGGGTCAGCAGGTCGATGACCTTGATGCCGGTCTCGAACATCTGGGTCTTGGACTCCAGCTGGTCGAACGGCGGCGCGGTGCGGTGGATGCCCCAGCGCTCGGTCGCGGTGAAGGTCTCGCCCGGGGCGAGGTTCATCACCTCACCGGTGGTGTTGAAGACCTTGCCCAGCGTCTGGTTGCCCACGGGCACCGAGATGGGGCCGCCGGTGTCCTGCACGGGGGTGCCGCGCACGAGACCGTCGGTGGGCTGAAGGGAGATGGCGCGCACCATGTTGTCGCCGATGTGCTGCGCGACCTCGAGGTTGAGGTTCTTGGTCTCGCCGCCGATCTCGACCTGGCTGGTGAGCAGGTTGTACTGCTCGGGCATGGCGTCGACGGGGAACTCCACGTCGACGACGGGGCCGATGATGCGCGAGATACGCCCGACACCGCCGACGGCGTGAACCTCGCTGCGCTCGCTGAGGGTTGAAGTCATGATCTCTCTCTCACTCACTTGCTCTCGGCCAGGGCACTGGCGCCGCCGACGATTTCGCTGATCTCTTGGGTGATCTCGGCCTGGCGGGCCTGGTTGGCCAACCGGGTGTACTTCTTGATGAGCTCCTCGGCGTTGTCCGTCGCCGACTTCATCGCCCGCTGGCGGGCGGCGAGCTCGGACGCGGCGGCCTGGAGCATGCAGTTGAACAGACGGGCGTTGACGTACTTCGGCAGCAGCGCGTCGAGCACCTTCTCGGCCCCGGGCTCGAAGGTGTACAGCGGCAGCAGGTCATCCGGTGCCGGTGCCTCCTCGCCCTCGACGACCTCGAGCGGGAGCAACCGAATGACCTCGGGCTCCTGGGTGACCATGGAGACGAACCGGGTGAAGACGATGTGCACCTCGTCGATGCCGCCCTCCTCGGTCGGGGTGGTGAAGTCGGCGACGAGTCGCTCGCCGACCTCACGGGCCGTCTCGAAGCTCGGGCGCTCGGAGGCGCCGCTCCACTCGGCGGCGAACTCGCGGTGGCGGAACTTGTAGAAGGCGATCGCCTTGCGGCCGAGCAGGTAGGGGACGACCTCCTTGCCCTCGTCACGCAGCGACGCGATGAGCCGCTCGCTCTCCTTGATCGCCGACGAGCTGTAGGCACCGGCCAGGCCGCGGTCGGAGGTCATGATGACCACCGCCGCGCGCTTGACGTCCTCCTTCTCCGAGGTCAGCGGGTGGTCCTCGTTGGAGAACGTCGCCACTGCGGAGACCGCCCGGGTGAGCGCCCGCGCGTACGGGCTGGACTCACGCACGGCCTGCTGCGCCTTGACGACGCGCGAGGCAGCCATGAGCTCCATGGCTCGGGTGATCTTCTTCGTCGAGCTGACGGCACGGATGCGGTTCCGGTACTCCCGGATCTGCGCTCCCATACGTTTCCGCCTTCCTGGTTCTTCTGCTCGTGGGCCGTGTGGCCGGGTCGGTGCCGGGGCGCATCACGCCCCAGCATCCGATCTAGCGCTTCTGCTTGACGATCTTCTCCTGCTCGGACGCCAGCGCCCGGGCAGCAGCCTCGTCCTCGGCCTCGTTCCCCGCCTGGATGCCGTCGGCACCCGAAGCCTGGAAGAGCTTGGCCTTGAAGTTCTCGATCTCGGAGTCGAGCGCCTGCTCGGTCTCCTCCTCGAACTTGCCGGTCTCGCGGATCGCGTCGAGCAGCTCGACGCGGCTGCGACGCAGGTGGTCGAGGAAGTCGGCCTCGAAGCGGCGGACGTCGTCGACGGCGATGCTGTCGAGCTTGCCGGTCGTGCCCATCCAGATCGAGACGACCTGCTCCTCGACGGGGTACGGCGAGGCCTGACGCTGCTTGAGCAACTCGACGAGGCGAGCGCCCTTCGCGAGCTGGGCACGCGAGGCGGGGTCGAGGTCGGAGGCGAACATGGCGAACGCCTCGAGCGCGCGGTACTGGGCGAGGTCGAGCTTGAGGCGACCCGCCACCGACTTCATGGCCTTGATCTGCGCGGCACCACCGACTCGGGACACCGAGACACCCACGTCGATCGCCGGGCGGACGTTGGAGTTGAACAGGTCCGACTGGAGGTAGATCTGGCCGTCGGTGATGGAGATGACGTTGGTCGGGATGTAGGCCGACACGTCACCCGCCTTGGTCTCGATGATCGGCAGGCCGGTCATGGAGCCCGCGCCGAGGTCGTCGGAGAGCTTGGCGCAGCGCTCGAGGAGCCGGCTGTGCAGGTAGAAGACGTCACCCGGGTAGGCCTCGCGGCCCGGCGGCCGGCGCAGCAGCAGCGACACGGAGCGGTAGGCCTCGGCCTGCTTGGACAGGTCGTCGAAGACGATGAGGACGTGCTTGCCCTGGTACATCCAGTGCTGGCCGATGGCCGAGCCGGTGTACGGGGCGAGGTACTTGAAGCCGGCGGAGTCAGAGGCCGGTGCGGCGACGATGGTCGTGTACTCCATCGCGCCCGCCTCCTCGAGCGTGCCGCGGACGGCAGCGATCGTGGAGCCCTTCTGGCCGATGGCGACGTAGATGCAGCGCACCTGCTTCGTCGGGTCGCCGCTGTCCCAGAACTCCTTCTGGTTGATGATCGTGTCGACCGCGACCGTGGTCTTGCCGGTCTGGCGGTCACCGATGATGAGCTGGCGCTGGCCACGGCCGATCGGCGTCATGGCGTCGACGGCCTTCAGGCCGGTCTGCAGCGGCTCGTGCACCGACTTGCGCTGCACGACGTTGGGCGCCTGGAGCTCCAGGGCGCGGCGCTCCTCGCTGGCGATCTCGCCGAGGCCGTCGATCGGCGCACCGAGCGGGTTCACGACACGGCCGAGGAACGCGTCGCCCACGGGCACGGAGAGCACCTCGCCGGTCCGCTTGACCTCCTGGCCCTCCTCGATCGCGGAGAACTCACCGAGGATGACGACGCCGATCTCGTGGACGTCGAGGTTGAGCGCCAGGCCCAGGGTGCCGTCCTCGAACTGGAGGAGCTCGTTGGTCATCGCCGAGGGCAGGCCCTCGACGTGCGCGATGCCGTCGCCGGCGTCGGTGACGCGACCGACCTCTTCGCGCGCGGCTGCGCCGGGCTCGTAGGACCGGACGTAGCTGTCCAGGGCGTCCCGGATCTCGTCCGGACGGATCGAGAGCTCCGTCATGTTCTGATCTTCTCCTCGGTCACCGGCCCCTGGTGGGGCCGAAGTCTGTGGTCGGTGGTGCGGTGTCTTGCGGTGTACGGATGCCGTGCGTGGACGTGCGGTGTCAGCTGCCGGTCACGTGGCGGCGGGCTTCGTCGAGGCGCCGCAGGACGGTGCCGTCGACGACGTCGTCGCCGACCTGGACCCGGATGCCGCCCATGACGGTGGGGTCGAGGACGACCTGGAGGCTGACGGCCTTGCCGTAGTGCGCCTCGAGGGCGCTGCGCAGCCGGGCACCCTGCTGCTCGGTGAGGGGCGTCGCCGCGGTGACGAGCGCGGTGAGCTCGTCACGACGCGTCGAGGCCAACGCGAGGTAGGCCTCCATGGTGCGGTCCAGACGGCGTCCGCGGGGGGCGCGCACCGCCTGCTCCGCGAGGCGGACCGTCTCGGGCGCCGCCTTGCCTTCGAGCAGACCCCGCACGAGAGCGGCCTTGCCGTTGCCGTCGGTGTTGCGGCTGGAGAGCGTGTCCCGCAGAGCGGGGTCGCCGGCGACGATCCGCTCGAAGCGGAAGAGCTCGTCCTCGACCCGGTCGATGTGACCGGCTCGCTCGGCCGTGGCCAGCAGGCACTGCACGGCTGTGGACTCGAGCGTGTCCGTGAGGTCACGCTCGGCGGACCAGCGCTGCCCTGCGACCTCGGCGACCAGGTTGGTGGTGGTCTCACCGACCTTGCCCCCGAAGACCGCACGGGCCAGGCCCTGCTTCTCGGTGGTGCCGCGCGAGGGGTCCGCAAGGGCCCGACGCAGCGACGCGTTGCCGTCGACGACCGCGGTCACGGCGAAGAGCTCATCCGCGAGCGGCGCCCAGGACGACCCCTGCGCCAGCACGGCGTCGAGCGCCGCCTGCACCGCGGTGGCCGAACCTCGCGACGAGCCGCGCATCAGGCGTCCTGCCCCGCCGGGGCAACCTTCTCGGGGACGATGTCGCCGGCCTCGAGGTCGGCGAGGAACCGGTCGACGATGCCCTTCTGGCGCACCTCGTCCTCGAGCGACTCGCCGACGATCTTGCCCGCCAGGGTCGTCGACAGCGTGCCGACCTCCTGGCGCAGCTGGACCACGGCCTGCTGGCGCTCGGCCTCGACCTGACGCTTGGCCGACTCGGAGATGCGGGCTGCCTCGGCCTGGGCCTGGGCACGCATCTCCGCGACGATCGACGCGCCCTGCTCACGAGCGGACTCGCGGATCTCGTTGGCCTCGGTGCGAGCCTCGGCGAGCTGGGCGTTGTACTTCTCCAGGGCAGCCTGGGCCTCGGCCTGCGCCTGCTCGGCCTCCTGCATGCCGCCCTCGATGGCTGCGGCACGCTCGGCGTACATCGCCTCCATCTTGGGGACGACGCTCTTGGAGAAGATCCTGTAGAGGATGGCGAAGGCGATCAGCCCGATGATGATTTCGGCGGGGTGCGGCAGCAACGGAAGTGCTGCCGGCCAGCCGACACCCTCGGATGCCTTCACGGATGCGAGAACCACGTCGCTTCCTTATCTGTCGATCGAACGGGGGGTCGTCGGTGCGTCAGCCTGCGAAGACGAAGACGAACACGAGACCGAGGATCGCGAGCGCCTCGGTGAGGGCCATACCGGTGAAGGCGATGGTCTGGAGCATGCCTCGGGCCTCGGGCTGGCGAGCGACGCCGTTGATGTAGGCGGCGAAGATGAGACCCACACCGATACCGGGGCCGATGGCGGCGAGGCCGTAGCCGAGGAAGGTGATGTCACCAGTCATTGCGTTTTCCTTTCGGTGGCGCCAGGGGCTCCCGGCGTCGGAGTGTTCATCAGGTGGTTGTACTTACCGGACGGGTCCGGGAGATCAGTGGTGCTCGCTCACCGCGTCGGAGATGTAGAGCGCGGCGAGCAGGGTGAAGATGAACGCCTGGAGGAACTGCACCAGGAGCTCGAAGAAGGTCATGACGATGCCGAAGCCGAGGCCGAGCACGCCGGAGAACTGGACGAACAGGTTGCTGCCGTGCAGCAGCAGGTACTCGCCGCCGAGGATGAAGACGAGCAGCATGAGGTGGCCGGCGAGCATGTTGCCGAAGAGTCGCAGGGCGAGCGTCAGCGGCCGGATGAGGAAGTAGGTCAGGAACTCCAGGATGAACATGATCGGCTTCAGCCAGCCGGGCAGCCCGGGGGGCACCAGCGACTTGAGGTAGCCGACGACGCCGTGCTTCCGGCGGATCGCCACGGTGTGGTAGACGATGTAGACGATCAGGGTCAGCACGATCGGGAACGCGATCCGGCTCATCGAGGGGAACTGCACGAACGGCACGATCCCCATGATGTTGTTGAACAGGATGAGCGTGAACAGCGTCAGCAGCAGCGGCAGGAACTGCAGGAAGTCCTTCGACCCGATGACGTCGCGGGCGATGGTGTTGCGCACGAAGTCGTAGCTCTGCTCGGCGATCCACTGGCGCTTGGTCGGCACGATGGTCAGCTTGTTGACCACGCTCATGTAGTAGATCGCGATGATCACGACAGAGGCCATGACGACGAACGAGGGACGGGTGAACGCCCAGTTGCTCGTGTCGCTGCCGATCAGCGGCCACCAGAAGGACTCGGGGCCGGGGGCCTGGAAGCCCTCGCCGTCGGTTGCGGCGATACCGCTCTGAAGCCAGTGTGCGGGAACCACGCTCAGGCTCACAGCCTCTCCTCGGGGGTTGCACAGGCGCCATCGACGGGCACCCGGGGGAACGGGACGTACGCTACCGGACCCGCGAGGGTGGCCGCGACGCAGGTCGTGGGGGTTTCGATGCGTCTCACCGTGCGGCGCCGTCGGCCGCGGGCGGGTCGTACACGGGAACACGTGCGGTGCGCAGGGCGCGCATCGCGAACCCCTGCCACACGATCGTCACGACCAGGGCCACGATGCCCAGGGCTGGCCCATCGACCCACGCAGCGTCCTTGAACGCCAGGATGACGAGCAGCAGGGCGATGACCTGGCCGAGGTAGACCGCCATGGCGACGGCGAAGAACGCGTGCGGGCTGGCGCTGCGCACGAGCCTGCTCAGCAGGAACATGCCGGAACCGAAGAAGCCCACCGAGACGACGAGGCCGATGAGCGCACCGGCCAGGGCGTCTCCCCCACGCACGACGACCAGGGCCACGACCGTCAGCACCCCGGCGACCAGCGAGGGCAGCAGGGCCCCGCGGAGCATGGCACCGAAGGGGGCGCCGGCGTGCGGCTCGGTGCTCGTGGAGCGGTCGGTCATCGGCGATCGGCCTCTTCGGGGGTCGTGACGGATAGGTCTCCGGGACGGCTTGTGAAAGTTATCACAAGCGACGGGTACAGCCCAAAAGGGCGCTCAGACCCGCCGCGTGACGATGACCCAGATGGTGCGGGCGATGATCTCGAGGTCGAGCACCGGCGACCAGTTGACGAGGTACTGGAGGTCGTAGCCCAGCTTGTACTCGGCGTCGGTGTGGTACCGACCGTGGATCTGGGCCAGGCCGGTCAGCCCGGGCGGCACCTCGTGACGGCGGGTGTACCCCGCGATGTCCCGCTCGAAGCCGGCGGTCAGCTCAGGACGCTCGGGGCGCGGCCCGACGATGGACATCTTGCCCGTGAGGATGTGCAGGATCTGGGGCAGCTCGTCGGCCCGGGTCGCCCGCACCCAACGGCAGGCCGGGATGACCCGCGAGTCGGCCTTGCCGGTCGAGAGCGTCGCCACACCGTCGGCCTCGGCATCGGTGCGCATCGTGCGGAACTTGACCATGTCGAACGGTGCCCCACCCACGCCCACCCGGGTCTGGGTGAAGAGCACCGGCCTCCCGGCCACCGCGAACTGGTAGAGCGACACCGCCACGAGCAGGACGATCCACACCGGAGCGGTGACGAGGAGCAGCACGAGGTCGAGGATCCGCTTGAAGTGCCGCTGCGAGCTCGGCATGGTCTGCGCGTGGAGGAGGACGAACGGCATCCCCCCGATCTCGCGCAGCCGATCGAGACCGAACAGCGTCTCGCGACCGGTCACCCGCAACAGGGTGGTCAGGCCCAGCTGGTCGAGATGGTCGATGGTCTTCGGGTACCAGCTGTCCAGCCACGCGCCGGTGACGAGCAGGACGTCGGTGGCCCGCAGCTCACGGGCGACGTCGACGACGCCCGCCGGGTCATCGACCTCCGCGACGACGACCAGCGCCCTCGCGTCGACGGCAGCCAGGTGCCTCCGGGCGAGCTCGAGGTCACCCTGCTCGCCGGCGATGACCACGCGCGGAGGGCCCTCACGACGCGTCCGCAGGGCGTGCACGACCGCGCGGTTGATCGCCACGACGACAGCGCCGAGCACGATGACGGCGAGCAGGTTGGGGATCGGGAACGGCAGGACCCGTTGGGTCAGTGAGCCCCGCTGGTTGGCCAGACTCGTGAGGGCGAGGTTGAGCAGCGCGATGAGGCTGCCGGCTGCCAGCGACAACCCGGCAGCCCGTGGGAACACGGCGGCACCGCCCAGCCGCGGCTCACGTTCGTAGAGCCCGCCGAAGTAGAACGCCGAGATGAAGATCGCCGTCGAGACGGCGAACGACACCGCATAGGCACCCGTCGGGTACGTCGGCCAGGGTGGCAGCCCGTAGCGCCACCACATCGACCCCACGGCCAGGCCGAGGATGGCGGCGCCGTCCAGCAGCATGACGAGCCGGAACCCACGGCTGTTGAGCCGGGCCAGGATCGGCCGGTCGGTGCCGGGGCTCGGTGTGGACACGAAGATCCGAGGTCTCAGGCCTGTGCCGCACCCGCGCGCGGGTAGGCCGGGAAACGCCCGACGAGCTCGCTCACCTGGGCCCGCACCTCGCGTGAGACCGCGTGGTCCGGGTCGGCGTCACCGTGCACGACGGCCTTGGCGATCAGTTCGGCGATCGTGCGCATCTCGTCCTCACCCATGCCCTGGGTCGTGACGCACGGCGTGCCGACGCGCACCCCGGAGGCGATGTTCGGCGACTGCGGGTCGAAGGGAATGGCGTTCTTGTTCAACGTGATCCCGGCGGCGTCCGCGCGTGCCTCGGCGTCGACGCCGGTCACCTGAACCGGCTGGAGGTCATGCAGCGACAGGTGGGTGTCCGTGCCCCCCGTCGTCGGGCGGATGCCGTGCTCCCCCAGCGTCTGCGCGAGGACCTTGGCGTTGGCGACGACCTGGCGGGTGTACGCCGCGTACTCAGGCGTCGCACACTCCTTGAAGTTGACCGCCTTGGCGGCGATCGTGTGCATCTGCGGCCCGCCCTGCATCATCGGGAAGACGGCCCGGTCGATGGCGGTGGCGTGCTCGGCCTTGCAGACGATGGCTCCCGAGCGCGGGCCGCGCAGCACCTTGTGCGTCGTGAACGACACGACGTCCGCGTAGGGGACCGGGCTGGGGATGGCACCGCCGGCGACGAGGCCGATGAAGTGTGCTGCATCGACCCAGAAGATCGCCCCGACCTCGTCGGCGATGGCGCGGAACCGGGCGAAGTCGATGAGCCGCGGGATGGCCGAACCGCCCGCGAGGATCACCTTGGGGCGGCGTTCCTTGGCCAGGCGCTCGACCTCGTCGTAGTCGATGTTCTCGGTGTCCTTGTCGACTCCGTAGTGCACCGCGTCGAACCACTTGCCGGAGAAGGACATCTTCGTGCCGTGGGTGAGGTGCCCGCCGTGCGGCAGGCTCATCGCGAGGATCGTCTCGCCGGGCTTGAGGAATGCGCCGTAGACGGCCTGGTTCGCGCTCGCGCCCGAGTGTGCCTGCACGTTGGCGTGGTCGGCGCCGAACAGCGCCTTGCAGCGCTCGATCGCGAGCGACTCGGCCTTGTCGACCTCGGAACAGCCGCCGTAGTACCGGCGCCCCGGGTATCCCTCGGCGTACTTGTTCGACAGGGTCGAACCGAGTGCCGTCAGCACCTCGGGGCTGGAGAAGTTCTCGCTCGCGATCAACTGGAGGCCGCCGCGCAGCCGGTCGAGCTCGCTCAGCAGCACCCCCGCGATCTCGGGGTCGAAGGCGTCGAGGGCGCCGAAGTCGGATCCGTAGAACGTGTCAGTCATCGTCGCTGCTCTCTCGCTGCTCACTGGCGGTGGGGGTTTCGCTCGCGGCGGGCGGATCGGACGCGTCCGCCGCGTCCTCGTCGCCCGACTCCGGGCGCGACAACTCTAGGGCGTCGGCGCGCGCACGCTCGACGACGTCCATGACGTCCGACGTCGCAAGGGCTCCGACCCGCAGGATCACCGGCTCGTCTCGGGTGCAGTCGACGATCGTCGATGCCAGGCCACCGGTGACGGGCCCGCCGTCGAGGTAGAACTCGACCGCCGCGCCGAGCTGGCTGGCCGCCTCGACGACGGTGCGCGATGCCGGGTGGCCGGTGCGGTTCGCGCTGCTCACCGCCATCGGCCCCACCTCGCGCAAGAGCTCCAGCGCAACCGGGTCGTCCGGCATCCGCAGGGCGACCGTGCCACCGGTGTCGCCGAGGTCCCACATCAGGGACGGCTGGGCGCGCAGGACGATGGTCAGCGGGCCTGGCCAGAAGGCGGCGACAAGTGCTCGCGCATAGTCGGGCACGTCCGTCGCGAGCCCGTCGACCGTGCGCGCATCGGGGACGAGCACGGGAGGCGGCATGT
>NZ_DAORSO010000075.1:0-11632 GCF_035443565.1 Ornithinibacter sp.
GAGGCAGAGCCTGACGACGAGGCCGGCACCGACCACGAGCCGATCGAGGGCGGCTCACCGCGCCGCACGGCATCCGGCTCCGCCGCTGCGGCGGGGGCAGCCGTCGCCGGTGCCGGTGCTGCGGTGGCTGGCGCGCTCGGCACCGTCGGGGGACGCGTCGGTGACATGGCCAAGCGCGCGGTCGACAAGGTGGCCGAGCTGAGCCCCGACACCGCACCGCGCACCAGCGCCGACGGGCTCGAGGCCCCCGCTCCGCTGGTGCCCGCAGAGCCGCTGTCCAAGGACGAGTCCAAGCTGGCGCTCGGCATCGTCGCGAGCTTCCTCGTGCTGGCGCTCGTCATCGGCGTCTGGGGAATGTCCCGGATCGGGTCGAGCACGCGCGAGATCTTCGGCGGCGACGCCGCAGCTCCTTTTCCGAGCGCCTCGGCGGCCTCCCCGAGCCCCTCAGCGAGCGGTTCGGCCCCGGCCCCCGCCGAGTCCGCCGGCCCTCCTGAGCCGCTGGCCATCCTCCAGGTCGAGGCCTACGACCCGGAAGGCGACGGCGAGGAGAACAACAAGCTGACGCCGAAGATCTACGACGGCGACCTCACGACGGGCTGGTACTCCGAGAACTACCGCACCGAGGCGTTCGGTGGGCTGAAGAAGGGCCTGGGTGTGGTCGTCGACCTCGGGCCGAACAAGAAGCCACAGACCGTCGAGCTCGTCATCCCGACCCAGACCTCGGTCGAGGTCTACGTCGGCCCCGAGAACCGCCGCGAGGGCGCGACGAAGATCGGTGAGAAGGAGATGGCGCAGGGCCGCGTCAAGTTCGACGTTCCCGCCGACGTCAGCGGCCAGTACGTCGTGGTGTGGTTCACCCAGCTGTCCACCGATGGCGATGGGAAGCGCCGGGCCTGGCTCAACGAGGTCATCGTCACCGGCTGAGTCCGGTCGATTCGTGATGTCTGCTGACCAGCGCCCCGGCAGGGCCCTCTCGGGTGGGGGTGATGCCGTCGGTGACCCCGCACTCCTCGATGCTGCCGATGTCGGCGAGCTGACCGACCGCGAGCTCATGGCGCGCCACGTGCGCGGTGACGCAGGCGTGGCCTTCGGCGAGCTCTTCAGGCGCCACCGTGACCGCATGTACGCCGTGGCGATGCGCACCACCTCCAACCGCGAGCTGGCGGCGGATGCCGTCCAGGAGGCCTTCATCTCAGCCTTCCGCCGGGCCGACGCCTACCGGGGCGAGGCCGCGGTCACCACGTGGCTGCACCGCATCGTCGTCAACTCCTGCCTGGATCGCCTGCGTCGCGAGAAGGTGGCCGTGCGGCGCGCTGGGGACCTCGGTGAGCTCGACCTCCCCGATCCGCGTGACCACCACTCGGCGGCGGAGGCCCGGCTCATCGTGCACGCGGCCCTGGCACAGCTGCCCGAGGGTCAGCGCCTGGCCCTGGTGCTCGTCGACATGCAGGGGCTCTCGGTCGCGGAGGCGGCTGTGGTTCTCGGTGTCGCCGAGGGAACGGTGAAGTCGCGGTGCTTCCGCGGCCGTGAGGCCCTCGCCGAGCTAGTAGGGGGGCCGGATGGTTCACGATTCAAGAACCTTGGCTCCGAGACGGAACCACAGGGGGCACCGTGACGTCCCACACCCGGCTCGACCCCTGCGTCCGCCACGCCCACATCAGTCTTGCCCCCCAGCAGGGACCCACCCGGAGGAACTCGTGACGCACCTGCACGATGACCCCACCCCCGTCGAGCACGACCCGACGGGGATGCGCGACCTCCTCGCGTCACTCCCCGATCCGGGTCCCATGCCCGAGGACCTCGTCGCCCGCATCACGGCGGCCCTGGCCGAGGAGTCCCGGGCCGCGCAGGCGTCGTTCGCGGCGCAGGCAGGTCGCGTCGCCGACGCGCCCCCCACCACGCTGGATGCCGGCAACGTCGTCCCGCTGCGACCTCACCGCCCGACGCTGCGGCATCTCGCGGTGGCCGCCGCGGTGGTCACGGCCATCGGTCTGGGCGGGGCTGCCCTCGGCGCCTGGCCGTCGAGCCTCACCGGCCCCATCGCCGCCCTCAGCGAAGCCGGCTCTGCCGACTCCGAGGCCGGCGCCGCTCCAGCGGCCCCCGGTGCCGACGAGTCCGGCAAGGGGGGCGACGCCGAGGCAGGTGCCGGGGTGGGCGACCTGTCCGCCACTGATCGTCTCGACGGGGTCACCATCGTCATGAGCGGGGCCGAGCACTCCTCCGATGCCTTGGCGGCTGCGGCATCGGCCCTCGTCACCACCACCTACCCCACCGTCACCCCACTGACGGCGGAGTCTCCGGGGATCGGGCCGATCGCCACCGCGATCGGTGCGCGCACGTGCGCCGACGCCCTGGGGATCTCGCCCGACGCCGGCATCCTCGTCGACGTGAGTGAGGTCGACGGTGCCCCGGCAGCCGTCCTCATCGCGACCGATGGCGGGGCACGCACCGCCTACGCGGTGTCCAGGTCGTGCACGACGGGCTCTCCCATGCTCATCGCCGGGCCGATCGCCCTGCCCTGACCCGCGGGGCGAGTCGGTGACGGGAACACCCCGGGCCTAGGATCGGTTCACCAACAGGCACCGCATCTTGCGGTTGTCGCCCGCCACCACCACAAGGGGATGTGTCCTGTGACCTCGGACGTCCGCAACGTCATCATCATCGGCTCCGGCCCCGCTGGCTGGACGGCTGCCGTCTACGCAGCCCGGGCCAACCTCGAGCCGCTGATGTTCGAGGGCGCGGTCACCGCCGGCGGTGCCCTGATGAACACCACCGAGGTCGAGAACTTCCCCGGGTTCCGCGACGGCATCATGGGCCCGGACCTCATGGAGAACATGCGGGCGCAGGCCGAGCGGTTCGGCACCGAGATCATCACCGATGACGTGGAGTCCGTGCGGCTCGAGGACGACATCAAGGTCGTGACCGACTCCGAGGGCACCGAGTACCGGGCGCGCGCGGTCATCCTGGCGATGGGCTCGGCCTACCGCGAGCTCGGGCTGCCCGACGAGAAGCGCCTGTCCGGGCGTGGGGTGTCCTGGTGCGCCACGTGCGACGGGTTCTTCTTCCGTGACCAGGACATCGCGGTCGTGGGTGGCGGTGACTCGGCGGTCGAGGAGGCCACCTTCCTCACCAAGTTCGCCCGCTCGGTGACGATCGTGCACCGCCGCGACGAGCTGCGCGCCTCGAAGATCATGGCGGAGCGGGCCCACGCCAACGAGAAGATCTCGTTCGCGTGGAACAGCGCCGTCGACGCCATCCACGGTGACGAGAAACTGACGGGAATCACGTTGCGCGACACCGTGACTGGTGACACGCGTGAGCTGCCTGTCACGGGGCTGTTCGTCGCCATCGGGCACGACCCGCGCAACGAGCTCGTCAAGGGTGTCGTCGAGCTGGATGCCGAGGGGTACGTCCTCGTCGAGGGCCGCACCACCCGCACCAACATCCCCGGCGTCTTCGCCTGCGGCGACCTCGTCGACCACACCTACCGCCAGGCCATCACGGCCGCGGGCTCCGGCTGCGCCGCTGCCCTGGATGCCGAACGGTTCCTCGCGCACTGACCTCACCCCGGTCCGTGTCGGAGGTCTCCGGCAGGATCAGCCTCCTCACCGACCGACCGCCCCTGTTCACCCCGCCCCACCATCCGCCCCAGACGAAAGGAGCTCCCCATGGGAGCCGTCTCCGCCACCTCCGACGCCACCTTCGAGGCTGACGTCATCAACCAGGACCGTCCGGTCCTCGTCGACTTCTGGGCCCCCTGGTGCGGCCCGTGCCGCGCCGTCGCCCCCATCCTCGACGAGATCGCTCGCGACCACGACGAGGTCTCGATCGTGAAGCTGAACACCGACGAGAACCCGGCCATCACCGGCCAGCTCGGGATCACGAGCATCCCCACGATGCACGTCTACGTCGGCGGCGAGATCGTCAAGACGATCATCGGCGCCATGCCCAAGCCGAAGCTGCTGCGCGAGCTGGAGCCCTTCCTCGGCTGAGGCTCCGCACACGCCAAGAGGCGCGGATTCGGTTGGTGGACAACGGGATCCGCGCCTCTTGTGGTGTGTGGTGACCCGGCTGGGCTCAGTCCCGCGGGTCGCGCAGGTGCATGGCGTCCAGGATCCGGTTGAGGTCGTCGACCGAGGCGAACTCCACGGTGAGGCGGCCCTTGCGCTGGCCGAGCGCGATGCGCACCCGGGTCTCGAGCCGGTCGGAGAGGTCAGCGGCGAGGTCGTCGAGCTGGGGCCTGCGCCCGCCGGCGCGGGGTGCGCGCCGGACAACCGGCGCCGTGTCGTCGTCGCCCAGGGTGACGAGCTCCTCGACGGTGCGCACCGAGAAGCCCTCCGCCACGATCCGCTGCGCCATCCGCTCCATGGCGGCGGAGTCGGACATGCCGAGCAGCGCCCGCGCATGGCCGGCGCTGAGCACCCCGGCCGCCACCCGACGCTGCACGAGCGGGGGGAGCTTGAGCAGGCGCAGGGTGTTGGAGATCTGGGGCCGCGACCGGCCGATCCGGCGAGCCAGCTCCTCCTGCGTGCAGCCGAAGTCGTCGAGCAGCTGCTGATAGGCCGCGGCCTCCTCGAGGGCGTTGAGCTGGCTGCGGTGGAGGTTCTCCAGCAGGGCGTCTCGCAGGAGATCGTCCTCCTCGGTGACCTTGATGATCGCCGGGACGACGTCCTTGCCCGCCTCGCGCGAGGCACGCCAGCGCCGCTCGCCCATGATGAGCTCGAAGCGGGCCTCCCCGTCCTGGGCCTCGGTCGGGATCCGTCGAACGACGACCGGCTGGAGGACGCCGATCTCGCGGATCGAGTGCACGAGCTCGGCCAGCTCGTCCTCGTCGAAGACCGTGCGCGGCTGGCGAGGGTTCGGGCGGATGTGGTCGAGCAGGATCTCGGCGAATTCCGCCCCGGGAACGGGGCGCAGCCCGGTGTCGGTGGCCGCGGCACCGTCGTCGGATGGCGGCTCCTCAACCGTCGGCTCGTCGCTGTCAGTGCTCGGTGCTCCGTTCGCGCCCGACAGGTCGCCGGAGTGGGGCCCGCTCTCGGATGCGCTCTGGCCCGAGTCGTCCACCGGCACGGTCGGAGGCGGCGTGACGGGGTCCTGGTCACGGAAGAACACGTCGATCGGGCGGTCGGTGGCCGGGCCGGACGGGATCAGCGCCCCCAGTCCACGCCCGAGGGCTCGACGCTTCTCGCTCATGCTGACTCCTCAGTGGTGTTCGGGGTGGCGGCTGCACGCTCGGCGAGCTCGATGGCTGCCTCGAGATAGGACAGGGCGCCGCTGCTGTTCGGGTCGTACGTCATGACGGTCTGACCGTGGCTGGGAGCCTCGGAGATGCGCACCGACCGAGGAACCACCGCGCGCAGGGTCTGCTGCGGGAAGTGCTCGCGCACCTCGTCAGCCACCTGAGCGGCCAAGCGGGTGCGGCCGTCGTACATCGTGAGCAGGATCGTCGAGACGTGCAGGCTCGGGTTCAGGTGGTTGCGGATGAGCTCGATGTTCTTCAGCAGCTGCGAGAGCCCTTCGAGGGCGTAGTACTCGCACTGGATGGGGATGAAGACCTCACTCGCCGCGACGAAGGCGTTGACCGTGAGCAGACCCAGGCTCGGGGGGCAGTCGATGAGCACGTAGTCGACGGGGTCGCCGGCAGCGGCCCGCTCCTCCACGTAGGTGGTCACGGCCCGTTGGAGCCTGGTCTCGCGCGCGACGAGGGACACCAACTCGATCTCTGCCCCAGCGAGGTCGATGGTCGCGGGGACGCAGACCAGACCTGGAAGGTCGGCGCACTCCTGCACGACCTCGCTGATCGGCCGTCCGTCGACGAGGACGTCGTAGACACTCGGCACCTCGGCGTGGTGCGGGATCCCCAAGGCGGTGCTGGCGTTGCCCTGGGGGTCGAGGTCGATGACGAGAACGGTGCTGCCGGCCTGGGACAGGGCTGCTGCGACGTTCACCGTGGTGGTGGTCTTGCCAACGCCGCCCTTCTGGTTGGCGACAGTCAGGATCCGGGTGCGTGGGGGACGAGGCACGGTTCGGCCGCTCAACGTGATCCGCTTGCGGGCGTCATTCGCCACGGCTGTCGCCAGTGGTGTCTGCGCGTCGGCGTCGGGCAGGACTGCAGCGATCTGCTCGCGCGCTGCCTCCTCCTCCCGAGGAAGCCCGGACGACGGCGTCGCTGTGAGGGCGGGTGTCGACGTTTCACGTGAAACGTCGACAGCCTCGTCGGTGGCTGCGCTGTTCATGGCCACGTTGTCGGGTTCGTCGGCCTGAGAGTCCGTTTCACGTGAAACATCCCCCACCTCGGCGCCCTCGGTTCGGTGCTCGGCGCCTCCCGTGGCGTCGTGAGGCTCGCTGGCTACCGGTTCTTCAGGTGTTTCACGTGAAACATCGTCGTCGATAGCCGCTGTCTGGTCGGCGCTGACCTCCAGAGCGGGCGTCCCGACCGAGGGGGGCCATTCCGCCGCTTCGGGCGTTTCACGTGAAACGGTGTCGGGGCCGGGCCACCCCAGGGGGGATGTCGGCCTCCCGGTCAGCCGGGGAAACCCAAGTCCGGGCGCCGCAGTCCGGTGGTCCGGGCGGTCGATCCGTGTGCTCAACGCAAAACCTTCGTCCATGGAGTGGTCAACCACGCCATCCAACCTCACACCGCATCAACACGCCAAAGCGGGCCCGGAGACAATCCAGAAGCGGCATGTTTCACGTGAAACATCACGAGCCACACCTACTTTCTGAGCAGGACTGGGAGCCGGACGAGAGACTCGAGCCGCAGAGCTAGGAATCAGCGCGGCACAGTTGAGTCTCGGACAGTGGTGCAGCGCTCTCGCGGAGATCGTTCTGGTGATGGACGGGGATCCGTCCAGGCACCGCCGGGTCGAATCGCGGATGCATGGAAGTGCGGGCGGTAACACCTACCCCTGGCGTGTGCACCCGGGTTGGCCAGCACGACCGATGAGGCTGCGCTACGAGCGAGCCTTGCGAACAGATCGTGCGTGCTTCGAGGAGCGAGCACCTTCCCTGCGGGCAGCCTTCGTGCGGGCCGGCTTCGGTGCGAAGCGCAGGTCGACGGTGAGCACCGGCTCCTCGAGCAGCGCCGACGTGTGCTCGGTGACCACCGCGTCGGTCAGGCCCAGGCGTTGCAGGCCCTTGCGGTCCTCCTCGAGCTCGGTGGCAGCAGAGCGGCCCTTCATCGCCACGAGCACACCCTGCGGCTCGAGCAGCGGAACGCACCAGCGGGCCAGCTTGTCCAGACGGGCGACGGCCCGCGCCGTGACGTAGGGCGCCGCCAACACGCCGACGAACTCCTCAGCCCGGCCACGGTGCGCAGTCACCGAAGCGAGCCCCAGATCGGCGACGACGCCCTCGAGCCACTGGGTGCGACGCAGCATCGGCTCCACGAGGTGCACCTCGAGGTCAGGCCGCACGATCGCCAGCACCACCCCCGGCAGACCGGCACCGGACCCGACGTCGATGAGTCGGGCCTCACGCGGAAAGGCATCCGCGATGACGGCACAGTTCAGCAGGTGCCGCTCCCAGAGCCGGGGCACCTCGCGCGGCCCGATCAGCCCGTGGCTGACACCGGTGTCCGCGAGGATCGCCGCGAACTGCTCGGCGAGCGGCATCCGGTCACCGAACAGGCCAGCCGCACCCTCGGGTGCGGCTGGCGCGGACGCGATCGGGGCGGCATCCCCAGCGTCATGTTTCACGTGAAACGTCGTCTCAGGCGGGAAGGATCACGACGTAGCGGCGCGGCTCGGCACCCTCGGACTCCGACACCAGGCCGGCAGCGAGGACCTCGTCATGCACCACCTTGCGCTCGAAGGCGGTCATCGGCGTGAGCGGCTTGCGCTCCCCGCTGGTGCGGACCTCCTCGATGGCCTCCGCGGCCAACGTCACCAGGCTGGCGCGCCGCTCGGCCCGGTGGCCGCCGACGTCGAGCATCAGGCGGCTGCGCTCGCCGGTCGCCGACTGCACCGCGAGGCGGGTGAGTTCCTGGAGCGCGTCGAGCACCTGTCCGTTCTGGCCCACGAGGCGCCGCGGCACCCGGCCGTCCTCGGAGTCGACGATGGACACGGCGGCCCGGTCGCCGTCGATGTCGACCTCGAGGTCACCGTCGAGGTCGCAGATGTCCAACAGCGTCTCGAGGAAGTCCGCAGCCACCTCGCCCTCACGCTCGAGCTGGCCCTGGCGGCTGGTGGACGCTGCCGGCGCGACGTCGCCGTCGTCGTCGGATGCCGTGTCGAGGGTGTCCGCGTCGACGTCACCACCGGTGATCGCCTGGACGTCGGCCTCCACCACGTCCAACACCGACTCGTCGTGCTCGTTGATGGACTCGACATCGGTCGGCTGCTCGGGCTCGGCGTCGTTGCGAGCCGGGTCCTGCGTGAGGTTCTCGCTCATGGGTGTCTCCTGCGGTCAGGGGGTGAATCAGCTGGTGGAGGGCTTGGCGGAGTCGCTCGGCGGGGTGTCCTTGGGGGTGGCGCCGCCTGACGGCTTGCCCCCGGCCGGCGCATTGCCGCCCGCACCCTTGGCCTTCTTGCGCTTCTTGCCGGTCGGCTGCTGGCGCTGCCCCGACTTCTTGGCGGTCTCGTCGGCGATGGCCTCGGCCTCTGCGGCAGCAGTGGCGGCCACCGCCGCGGCTGCACCGGGGATCGGCTTGCCCTTCTTGGCCAACCGCGCGTGGTACGACGCCTCAGCGGCCGAGCCGGGGGCCGGCATCCGCCGAATGACGTAGAACTGCTGGCACATCGACCACACGTTGGTGGTGAACCAGTAGATGAGGACACCGATCGGGAAGTTGACGCCGGACACGGCGAACACGAGCGGCAGGATGTACAGGAGCAGCTTCTGCTGCTTGGCGAACGGGTTGTCCAGGGCCGAGGCCGGCATGTTCTTCGTCATCAGCTGGCGCTGGGTGAGGAACGTGGTCGCCGACATGAGCACGATGAGCACCGCGGTGACGATCTTGACGTTGAGCGAGTCCGACCCGAGGAAGGTCTCGGAGAGCTGGGCGCCGAAGATCGACGCCTTCTCGAACTCGGCCGCGACCGGCTGGGTGATCGGCCCGATCTTGTCCGTCGTACCCGCCGCGATCTCGTCGACGCCGTTGAGCACGCGGAACAGGCCGAAGAAGAACGGGGACTGCACGAGGATCGGCAGGCACGAGCTGAAGGGGTTGGTCCCCTCCTTCTTGTACAGCGCCATCGTCTCCTGCGTCATCGCCTGACGGGAGTCCGGGTCGGTCTTGCCCTTGTACTTCTTCTGGATCTTCTGCAGCTCGGGCTGGATCATCTGCATCTTGCGCGACGCCATGATCTGCTTGACGAACAGCGGGATCATCGCGGCACGCATGACGAGCACGAGGCCGACGATCGACAGCGCCCACGTCCAACCTGAGCCGGACGGCATCCCGATTGCGGTCAGCGCGGTGTGGAATCCGTACATGATCCACGCCACGAGCCACTCGATCGGGGCCAGGATGGCGTTGAAGGCGTCGCCCATGATGTCCTTAGTGCTGTGCCGGCGAAGGCCGACGGGGTGGTGTCACGTGTGTGACAGGTCTAGTGGGGGTGAGACGGATGCCGTGGCGCGGCGTTCGCCGCCGCCTCGGCATCGGAGCTACGCAGGTCGGCAGCACTGTGGCTGCCGATGTCCCGAGGGCCGGTGGTGCCCGGGATCGGCCGACCGGTGACCGGGTCGGCCAGGGGCACGTGGTCCACACCGCCCGGCGACCAGGGGTGGCAGCGCAGCAGGCGGCGGGTGGCCATCGCCGAACCGCGCAGCACCCCGTAGGTCTGCAGGGCAGTGACCGCGTAGGCCGAGCAGGACGGGTAGTACCGGCAGGTCGGCGGCCGCATGGGCGAGATGACGTTCTGGTAGAGGCGAATCAGCCCGATGAGCGGGCTCGCGAGCACCCGTCCGATGCTCACGCCACGCCTCCCAGTCCCTTGACCACTCGCCGGAGCAACGGGTCGAGAGCCTGCTGCAGTTCCCGTGAGGACGCCTGTCCCGCAGGCGGGTTGGCCCGAACCACGAGGTCGACGCTGGTGGGGATGCCGTCCAGGCGCTGAGCGACCAGGGCCCGCAGACGTCGCTTCGTGCGGTTGCGCACGACGGCTCCGCCGACGGCCTTGGACACGACGAAACCGACGCGCGGCGGGAGACCCGCACGCGCGCCGGTCGAGGTGGCGTGGACCACGAGAAGCCTGGACCCGGCCCGGCACCCTCCGAAGGAGCGCACCGCCGACGTGAAGTCAGACCGCTCGCGCAGTCTGTTCGGCGCCGGCAGCACCGCCGACCTCAGGCGGAGAGCTCGGAGCGGCCCTTGCGACGACGGGCGGCGAGGATCGCGCGGCCGGCGCGCGTGCGCATCCGCAGACGGAAGCCGTGGGTCTTGGCCCGACGGCGGTTGTTCGGCTGGAAGGTCCGCTTGCTCACGTTGGTCTCTCATCTACGGGGTGGGCCGGAAAGTGCCCGGGTGGTCGGGGTGCGCTGGCACTCGGCTGCAATCGGAAGCCCGGGACGAGGCCGGGAGTGAGGCTGCGACCGGTGTGGTCGCGACGTCACGGGCATGCGAAAGCAGCCGAACAACAGGCCTGTCCACGGTACGCGAGAGCGCCCGCAGGGGTCAAACCGACGGATGCGCACACCTCACGCCGGAAAAGACTTAGGATCTCACGGTGCGGGGCGGCCACTGCGGCACGACACGCCGCGAACATCGCCCCTTGCATACCCACAGACTGTGGACAACCATGTGGACGACCTCGGGACGACCTCGGGGAAACCTGACCGGCATCGACCCGGTCATCGGAAGGATTGTGGGAGCAAGTGGCGGACGCGACG
Organism: Ornithinibacter sp.; assembly: GCF_035443565.1. Taxonomy (NCBI): domain Bacteria; kingdom Bacillati; phylum Actinomycetota; class Actinomycetes; order Micrococcales; family Intrasporangiaceae; genus Ornithinibacter; species Ornithinibacter sp. Next base: position 10,834 of record NZ_DAORSO010000075.1, read on the forward strand.
ATGGTGCACCTGTGGCGCACCACCCTCGAGGTCCTTGACTCCGACGGCATCCCCGTCCAGCAGCGCGCCTTCCTCTCCCTCGCCAAGCTCGTCGGCCTGATCGACGACACCGTGCTCATCGCGGTGCCGAACGACTTCACCAAGGAGATCATCGAGACCCGGCTGCGCGACCGGGTCGCCGCGACCCTGGGCCAGCAGCTCGGCCGCGACGTGCGCCTGGCGGTGACGGTCGACCCCTCCCTGGCCGACGCCCCCCCGACCAGCGACGGGCACGACACTCCCGCCGCCGCAGACGCTCCCGAGGGCATCGACGACGGGCACGACCGTCGGGCCGCGGGCCGGCGCCAGCAGATCGTGGACCTCGACATCGGGGAGGACGAGGGTGACGCGAGCGATGGGCACGGCCACCTCGGTGACCACGGCGCCGCCGACGCGGCCCCCGGACCGAACGCCACCGGCATCCCCGATCTCGTCGAGGTCCCGGGTGCGCGACGTCCACGGCCCAGCACCCAGGTGCCCGAACTCGTCGAGCTGACCCGGCTGAACCCCAAGTACACCTTCGACACCTTCGTCATCGGGGCGAGCAACCGGTTCGCCCACGCGGCTGCCGTCGCCGTCGCCGAGGCACCCGCCAAGGCGTACAACCCGCTGTTCATCTACGGCGAGTCCGGGCTGGGCAAGACCCACCTGCTCCACGCGATCGGGCACTACGCGCGCAACCTCTTCCCGCACGTCAAGGTGCGGTACGTGAACTCCGAGGAGTTCACCAACGACTTCATCAACAGCATCCGCGACGACA
>NZ_DAORSO010000076.1:0-11473 GCF_035443565.1 Ornithinibacter sp.
AGGACGTCATCGAGGAGCTCGTCGGCGAGGTCTCGGACGCCTCGCAGCGCTGACCCCCCGGGCTTGGGAACGGGCTCGGGCTAGGGCTCGGGTCATCGCTCACCGACCGTCTCGTTGCAGCCCTTGCCGTCGGCCGGTTCCCGGAGGACCATGACGAGATGAGGGGGCTTCGGGCGGTGCTCGCGCTGGCGCTGGTGCTCGCACTGGGTGGGTGCGGTGCGTCGGGCGGGTTCCCGGGGCTGGGGAGCGGTGGGGAGTGCCCGGGCGTCGCGCGGCCGCTGTCCGAGCTCAGCACGTCCGCGGACTCCGCGAACGTGTTCCTGTACGTCACCAACCAGTCCTTCGAGGACCCCGTCGTGAGGGTGGTCGTCGACGTGGAGGGTCAGACGGTGGTGGACCAAGCTTTCGACGTGTGTGGTCAGCACAACTGGGTTGCCTTTCCGCTGGCGCTGCCCACCGGGTGGCACGACCTCTCGATCAGCACCCACGGTGACGTCGTCACCCGGTCCCGGGTCGACGTCCCGCCGTCGCCGGGCAAGCGGTGGGTCGTGGTGTCCTACTGGACCGACCCGGAGCGGTCGGTGGACGTGAACGTGAGCAGCGAGCCGGTCGGCTTCGCCTGACTCGACTCACGCGAGCCCTTGTGTGCTCCCAGTGGCGACGCCTGTCGGCAGGCCAGGGGCCCCGGCAGGAGCCGCCGGGCGTTGTGCCCCCGGCAGGAGCCGCCGTCGTAGCCCGCTCCTTCGTCGCGGTCTGCTCCGGCTCCCCATCATCCTCCCGGGGTCCCCGCTCGGCCGCGCTGGCGCGCGTCCGTTCGGTGCCCCCGGCAGGATTCGAACCTGCGCTCCCGCCTCCGGAGGGCGGTGCTCTATCCCCTGAGCTACGGGGGCCGGTGATGGCCCGCGCCGGAAATCTCCGAGGAGTTACCCAGCGCCCGGTGAGGCTACCAGCCTAGGGTGGGCCACATGCAATCCGGCAGGGGAGCCGAGCACGAAGCACCGTTGGTGCTGGTGTGTGACGACACCGAGCCGATCCGTCGTCTGCTCCGCATCAATCTCGAGTTGGCTGGCTTCCGGGTCGCGGAGGCCGCCGACGGTCATGCCGCGATGGCGCGTCTGATCGACCCGGAGGCGCAGCGCCCGTCCGTCATCGTCCTGGACTCCCAGATGGCGCCCTATGACGGCTGGTGGGCGATCGCCGCGATCCGTTCCCACCCGCGCCTGGACCCCGTGCCGGTCGTCCTGCTCACGGCTGCCGTCATCGCGCACGACGCACCCCAGGCGAGCGACGCCGGTTTCGATGCCTTCGTCGCCAAACCCTTCGACCCGGACGAACTCATCGCCGCCGTCTCACGGCTCGCGGAGCGGGGCAGAGGCACCCAGTCGCGTCGATAGAATCGGGCGGGTGACCCCCGAACAGCTCTCGGCCGCGATCCGCGCCGCCCTCCAGTCCGCCGTCGACGCAGGTGACCTCGCGATCACCGTGCCCGCCGAGGTCAGGGTCGAGCGTCCGCGCAACCGCGATCACGGGGACTGGTCGACCAACATCGCCCTTCAGCTCGCCAAGGGCGCCGGCATCGCCCCGCGCGAGCTCGCGACGGCGCTCGCGACGCACCTCGCGTCCGTGACCGGGGTGCAGGCCGTCGACGTCGCGGGCCCCGGCTTCCTCAACATCACCCTCGAGGCCGCGAGCGCCGGTGAGCTGGCGCGGGCCATCGTCGAGGCGGGCCCGACGTTCGGCCACGGCAGCACCGAGTCGGGCCGCGTGGTGAATCTGGAGTTCATCTCGGCCAACCCGACCGGGCCCCTGCACATCGGGCACACCCGCTGGGCGGCCCTCGGCGACGCGATGCGCCGCCTTCTCGTCGCGGCCGGGGCCCAGGTCGCGGCTGAGTACTACATCAACGATGCCGGCGCGCAGATGGACAAGTTCGGTGCCTCGGTCCTGGCCCGCGCGAAGGGCCAGGAGCCCCCCGAGGACGGCTACCCGGGTGCCTACGTCGCCGACCGGGCCGCCGAGGTCCTCGCGCAGCGGCCCGACCTGCTCGAGCTCGACGAGGCGGATGCCGCGGTGCTGGCTCGCGACCTCGGTTACGTCGCTCAGCTGGCCGCCATCCAGCGCACCCTCGACGGGTTCGGGGTGCACTTCGACGTGTGGTTCTCCGAGCGGGGGCTGCACGACGGGGGCGCGGTCGAGCAGGCCGTCGCCCGCCTGCGCGAGCAGGGTCACGTATTCGACCACGACGGTGCGGTGTGGCTGCGCACGACCGACTTCGGCGACGACAAGGACCGTGTCCTCATCCGGGCCGACGGCACACCCACGTACTTCGCCGCCGACGCCGCGTACTACCTGAGCAAGAAGGACCGCGGCTTCGACGAGAAGATCTACCTGCTCGGCGCTGACCACCACGGCTACATCAACCGGCTCAAGGCGATCGCGGCCTGTGCGGGCGATGACCCCGAGCACAACATCGAGGTCAAGATCGGCCAGCTCGTCTCCATCGCGGGGGAGCGCATGGGCAAGCGGCTCGGCAACGCGATCTACATGGACGAGCTGCTCGAGTGGATCGGTTCGGATGCCGTCCGGTACTCGCTGGCGCGCTACCCGGCAGACAGCCCGCTCTCCCTCGACGGCGAGGAGCTGCGCAAGCAGACCAACGACAACCCGGTGTTCTACGTGCAGTACGCGCACGCACGCACGGCGAACGTGGCCCGGTTGGCAGCGGAGGACGGCGTGCACCGTGAGGGCGGCTTCGACGCCGGCCTGCTCACCGACCCGACCGAGGCCGCCCTGCTGGCCGCCCTCGGCGACTTCCCGCGGGTCGTGGCCCAGGCCGCTCACCTGCTCGAACCGCACCGGGTCGCCCGCTACCTCGAGGAGCTCGCCGGTCGGTACCACAAGTGGTACGACACCTGCCGGGTGCGCCCGATGAGCGTCGACGAGGAGGTCACCGACCTGCACCGCAGCCGTCTGTGGCTCAACGACGCGACCCGCCAGGTGCTCGCCAACGGGCTCGACCTGCTCGGGGTCAGCGCCCCCGAGCGCATGTGAGGGGTGACCGATGCGTTCGCACGAGGCTGGTGTCCTGCATGCCGAGGGGTATGGCGGCCCACCGCTCTACCTGCCCACTCCCACCGATGTCATGGAGCTGCTGCCCCAGTTGTGGCCCGCCAGTGTCAGCCGTGACGACGCCGGCCGGCTCACGGTGGGCGGCGTCGACGTGCTGACCCTGGCGCAGGAGCACGGCACGGCCGCCTACGTCCTGGACGAGGAGGACTTCCGCTCGCGCGCTCGCGACTTCCGCGACAGCTTCGCGGGTGCCTTCGAGCCGCTCGCGGGGGCCGACGTCTACTACGCCGGCAAGGCCTTCCTGTGCACGGCGGTCGCCCGGTGGGTCGAGGAGGAGGGGCTCAGCCTCGACGTCTGCACCGGAGGCGAGCTGGCCGTCGCCCAGCGGGTGAAGTTCCCCGGTGAGCGGATCGGCTTCCACGGCAACAACAAGAGCGTCGCGGAGATCCGGACGGCACTGACCTACGGGGTGGGCCGAATCGTCGTCGACTCCTTCCAGGAGATCGAGCGCATCGCGGTGGTCGCCGCCGAGCTCGGGGTCGTCGCCCCCGTCATGGTGCGCGTGACCGTGGGTGTCGAGGCGCACACCCACGAGTTCATCGCCACCGGTCACGAGGACCAGAAGTTCGGCTTCAGCCTCGCCGGTGGTCAGGCGTTCGAGGCGGCCACGCGCATCCTCGCCAGCCCTGACGTCTTCGACCTGCTCGGCCTGCACAGCCACATCGGCAGCCAGATCTTCGACACCGGCGGCTTCGAGATGGCCGCTCACCGGCTCGTCGCGCTGCATGCCCGCATCGCCGACGAACACGGTCACCACTGTCCCGAGATCGACCTCGGCGGCGGGTACGGCATCGCCTACACCTCGCAGCACACCCCGCTCCCGGCGAGCACGCTGGCAGGCGAGATGGCCGGCATCCTCGAACGCGAGTTCAAGGCCGTCGGTGACGGCGACCTCAGCACGCTGCCCCGGGTCTCGATCGAGCCCGGTCGCGCCATCGTCGGGCCCAGCACGTTCACCCTGTACGAGGTGGGCACGGTCAAGCCCGTCGAGCTCGGCGGCGGCCACACCCGCACCTACGTCTCGGTCGACGGCGGCATGAGCGACAACGCGCGCCCGGCGCTGTACGAGGCCGACTACTCGTGCACCCTGGCCAATCGCCGGTCCGAGGCCGGGCCGATGCTGTCGCGGGTCGTCGGACGGCACTGCGAGAGCGGTGACATCGTCGTGCTCGACGAGTACCTGCCGGCCGACGTGCAGCCCGGCGACCTCATCGCCGTGCCGGGCACGGGGGCCTACTGCCGCGCCCTGTCCAGCCAGTACAACCACACTCCGAGGCCGCCGGTCGTCGCCGTCCGTGGAGGGCGGTCACGCGTGCTCGTGCGGCGTGAGACCATCGAAGACCTGCTCGCCCTCGACGTGGCGGACGCGTGAGGATCGACAGCGAGGAGATGGACCCCACCATGGCGCACGAAACGATGGCGCACGCCACCGGTGCCCCGACGGAGGCGCCTGGACGTGCCCCCCTGCGCGTCGCGCTGCTCGGCTGCGGCGTCGTGGGTTCGGCGGTCGCGACGCGGCTCGTCGAGCACGCAGACGACCTCGCGGCGCGCGTCGGTGCCCCGCTCGAGCTCGTCGGCATCGCCGTGCGGCGGCCCCAGCGCCCGCGCCCGGACGTGCCGGTCGACCCGGCGCTGTTCACCGCGGACGCCGAGGAGCTGGTCACCCGCGCCGACATCGTCATCGAGGTGATCGGCGGCATCGACCCCGCCCGCGGGCTCATCCTGCGCGCCATGGAGCACGGCGCCTCGGTGGTCTCGGCCAACAAGGCGCTGCTCGCCGAGGACGGCCCGGCCCTCTACGCCGCCGCGGATGCCGCCGACGTCGACCTCTACTACGAGGCCGCCGTGGCCGGGGCCATCCCGATCCTGCGCCCCATTCGTGAGTCCCTCGCCGGTGACGACGTGCGCAAGGTGCTCGGCATCGTCAACGGCACGACGAACTTCGTCCTGGACAAGATGGACACCAGCGGCGCGGGTTTCGCCGAGACCGTCGAGCAGGCCCAGGCCCTGGGCTACGCCGAGGCAGACCCGACCGCGGACGTCGAGGGCTTCGACGCCGCCGCCAAGGCCGCCATCCTCGCCAGCCTGGCCTTCCACACCCGGGTCTCCAGCGCCGACGTGCACCGCGAGGGCATCACCGAGGTGACGGCTGGCGACATCCAGGCCGCCAAGGAGATGGACTGCGTCGTCAAGCTGCTCGCGATCTGCCAGCGGGTGACCAGCGCCGACGGTTCGGATGCCGTGAGCGTGCGCGTCCACCCGGCGATGATCCCGCGCAGCCACCCGCTCGCCAGCGTCCGGGATGCCTTCAACGCGGTGTTCGTCGAGGCCACCGCTGCCGGGCCGCTCATGTTCTACGGCCGCGGCGCCGGGGGCGACCCGACGGCATCCGCCGTCCTCGGTGACGTCGTCGCCGTCGCCCGCCACAAGGTGGCCGGTGGCCGCGGTCCGGGCGAGTCCGCCTACGCCGACCTCCCGGTGGTCGACATGGGGCAGGCCCTCACGAGGTACCACATCAGCCTCGACGTCGCCGACCGCCCGGGTGTGCTCGCGCAGGTCGCCACGGCCTTCGCCGAGCAGGGCGTGTCGATCGAGACCGTGCGCCAGCAGGTCGCTGCCGGGTCGGGCGAGCGGGCGAAGCTCATCGTCGTGACGCACCGCGCATCGGATGCCGCGTTGTCGGCCACCGTCGACGCTCTCGCGGGGCTGGATTCCGTGGACGACGTCGCGTCCGTCATGCGTGTGGAAGGGGACTGACCAGTCATGGCTCACCTGTGGCGCGGAGTGATCCGCGAGTACGCCGAGCGGCTGCCGATGCTCGAGGGGGCACCGGTGGTGACCCTCCAGGAGGGCGGCACGCCGCTCATCCCGTGCGAGGGGCTCTCGGAGCTCACCGGGGCCAACGTGTTCGTGAAGTTCGAAGGGCTCAACCCGACGGCGTCGTTCAAGGACCGCGGCATGACGACCGCGATGTCGATGGCGAAGAAGCACGGCGCCAAGGCCGTCATCTGCGCCAGCACCGGCAACACGAGCGCCAGCGCCGCCGCCTACGCCACGAAGGCCGGCATGACGTGTGCCGTGCTCGTGCCCGACGGCAAGATCTCGATGGGCAAGCTCAGCCAGGCCGTGGCCCACGGCGCCACCCTGATCCAGGTCGAGGGCAACTTCGACGACTGCCTCACCGTGGCCCGCAAGCTCGCCGAGGCCTACCCCGTCGAGCTCGTCAACTCGGTCAACCCCGCCCGCATCGAGGGGCAGAAGACCGCGGCCTTCGAGGTCGTCGACGCCCTCGGTGACGCCCCCGACATCCACATCCTCCCCGTCGGCAACGCCGGGAACATCACCGCCTACTGGCGTGGCTACACCGAGTACGCCTCGGTGACCACGGGTGTCGGTGGCGTCGAGCTGCCCGCCGTCGCGACGCGCACGCCCCGGATGTGGGGCTACCAGGCCGCGGGCGCAGCGCCGATCGTCCTGGGCCACCCGGTCGATGACCCGGAGACGATCGCCACGGCGATTCGCATCGGCAACCCGGCGTCCTGGGCGCAGGCCGAGGCCGCACGTGATGAGTCCGGTGGACGCATCGACTCCGTCACCGACGAGGAGATCCTCGAGGCTCACCGGGTGCTGTCCTCGACCGAGGGCATCTTCGTCGAGCCCGGGTCGGCGGCGAGCATCGCCGGTCTGCTGAAGGCCCACCGCGCAGGCATCGTCCCGCGCGACGCCACCATCGTGTGCACCGTGACGGGGCACGGGCTGAAGGACCCCCAGTGGGCGCTGCGCACCGCCGACGGTGGCGACGTCACCCCGGTGCGTGTCCCGGTCGACGCCTTCAGCGTCGCGGTGGCGCTGGGTCTCGACGGGTGAGCGCCACGCGGCTTCGGGCGGGTGTCGAGGTCGAGGTGCGGGTGCCTGCGAGCAGCGCGAACCTCGGCCCCGGCTTCGACTCGATCGGCTGCGCCCTCGGGGTGTGGGACACCTGCCGGGCTCGCGTCACCTCCACGCCGGGCCTGAGGGTGAGCGTGGCCGGTGAGGGGGCGGGCAGCGTTCCCCTCGACGCGACCCACCTCGTGCACCGGGCGATGGTCGTGGCCTGGGGTGAGCTCGGCGTCGAGCCGCCGACCGGCCTGGCCCTGGACTGCACGAACGAGGTGCCGCACGGCCGGGGAATGGGCTCCTCGGCCACCGCGATCGTCACCGGCATCGTCGCCGCACAGGCGCTGGCGGATGTCTCGGCCGGCGACGCGGGGGATGCCGTCGACCTCACCTTCGCGAACTCTCTCGCCTCACGCCTGGAGGGGCACCCCGACAACGCGTCGGCGAGTGTGTACGGGGGCTTCACGCTCTCCTGGTCCGACGACGAGCAGGCCAGCACCACGACGGTGCACCTGCCGGTCCACCCCGACGTCGTGCCGGTCGTCTTCGCGCCGGACGTCCAGCTGTCGACCGCCAAGGCCCGCTCGGTGCTGCCGCAACAGGTTCGTCTGGCGGATGCCGCGGCCAACTCCGCGCGATCAGCCCTGCTCGCGCACGCCATCGGCTTCGCACCCGAACACCTGCTCGCCGCCACCAAGGAGTGGCTGCACCAGGAGGCCCGCCGCCCCTCGTATGCCGCGTCGATGTCCCTCGTGGATCGGCTGCGGTCCCGGGGCCACGCGGCCGTCATCTCCGGTGCCGGCCCGTCCGTCCTCGTGCTGGCCCGGCGCGAGCACGTCGAGGAGGTGCGCGCGCACGGTGAGGCCGGCTGGCGGGTGCTGACCCCCGGCATCCCCGACCACGGGGCCAGGGTCACGGTGCTGTCACGAGCGTGATCGACCGGCGGTGACGTGGGGGTGTCGGTGCTAGTGTGACCGTGCGACCGCAGCCGATGCCGGGCTTCCCCCCGCTGCCTGCCGCGAGTCGACCTCCACGATCTGGGACCTCCGTTCAGCCTGCGCTGCGGCCCCGACGTGAACCCCCCGAGATCGGCCGCATCGAGGCCATCCACGAGCGAGGGAAAGGATCCTTCGTGTCAGACACCACCACTCTCGAGCCGTCGACGGCGGGCGCGAGCCCGCGTCGTTCCGGAGCACTCACCGCCATGCGGTTGGCAGAGCTCCAGGGGCTGGCCTCGAGCATGGGCATCAGCGGCACCGCCAAGATGCGCAAGGGCGACCTCGTCGCCGCCATCAAGGCCCGCCAGAACGGTGAGAGCGGGCCCGCCGCCACGAGCGAGCCGTCGGCGCGCGCCAGCGAGCCCACGCGCGGCACCGAACCGCGTCGCTCCCGCCGGGCCACGAGCACCGGCCGCGGCGTCGAGACGGCACCTGCGACTGAGCAGGCCACGCCGGTCGTTGCGCCCGAGCAGGCCGCGCAGGCCCCCGTCGAGACCGCCCCTGCACGTGCCGACGCCGAGCGCGATGTCCGGTCGGACGCAGCCGAGCAGGCCGACGGCCAGGCCCGCGGGGAGCGCGGTGCCGGTCGCACCCGCACGCGCGCCGCACGCCAGGACCGCACCGAGGCCCGCGACGCGCAGTCCGAGGACCGCGGCGACCAGACGGCATCCGCCGACACCGGGTCCGGTGAGGCGCAGGGCGAGCAGAACGCCGGTGCCCAGGGCGGCCAGAACCAGAACCGCTTCGACGACGAGGACGGCCGCGGTGGCCGTCGTCGCCGCAACCGTGGGCGCAACCGCGACAAGCGCCGTCCCGGCATCGGCGGCGACCAGGTCGACGGCCCCGTCGAGTCGTCGATCACCGAGGACGACGTCCTCGTTCCCGTCGCCGGCATCCTCGACATCCTCGACAGCTACGCGTTCGTGCGCACCACCGGGTACCTGCCCGGCAGCAGCGACGTCTACGTGCCGCTCCAGCTGGTCAAGCGCCACGGGCTGCGCAAGGGCGACGCCGTCACCGGCTCCATCAAGGCCTCGCGCGACGGTGACGAGGGCCAGCAGCAGCACGTCGGCGGCCGCAACCACCGGGCGAAGTACACCCCGCTGGCCCAGCTCGACACGGTCAACGGCATGACGCCCGAGGACGCCCGCCACCGCCCCGAGTTCGGCAAGCTCACGCCGCTCTACCCGCAGGACCGACTGCGCCTGGAGACCGAGCAGGGTCTGCTGACGACGCGGATCATCGACCTCGTCGCCCCCATCGGCAAGGGCCAGCGCGGCCTCATCGTCGCCCCGGCCAAGGCGGGCAAGACGATGGTCATGCAGGCGATCGCCAACGCCATCACGACGAACAACCCCGAGTGCCACCTCATGGTCGTCCTCGTCGACGAGCGCCCCGAGGAGGTCACCGACATGCAGCGGGCCGTGAAGGGCGAGGTCATCTCCTCGACCTTCGACCGCCCGGCCGAGGACCACACCACCGTCGCGGAGCTCGCGATCGAGCGGGCCAAGCGCCTGGTCGAGATGGGGCACGACGTCGTCGTGCTGCTCGACTCGATCACCAAGCTCGGGCGGGCCTACAACCTCGCGGCCCCGGCCAGCGGGCGCATCCTGTCCGGTGGCGTCGACTCCGCCGCGCTGTACCCGCCGAAGAAGTTCTTCGGCGCGGCCCGCAACATCGAGGACGGTGGCTCGCTCACCATCCTCGCGACGGCGCTGGTCGAGACCGGCTCGCGGATGGACGAGGTGATCTTCGAGGAGTTCAAGGGCACCGGCAACATGGAGCTCAAGCTCGACCGTCAGCTCGCGAACCGCCGGATCTTCCCTGCCGTCGACGTCAACAACTCGGGTACTCGCAAGGAGGAGATCCTGCTGGCTCCCGAGGAGCTGCGGATCATGTGGAAGCTGCGCCGGGTGCTCGCTGCGCTCGACTCGCAGCAGGGCATCGAGCTGCTGCTGGACCGCCTGCGCAAGACCAAGACGAACTACGAGTTCCTCACCCAGATCCAGCACTCGGCCTCGACCAAGCTCGAGGACGACGACGCCTGAGCCCCTTTCCCCGACTTCGTGCGACGTGAGTGCGGTTCTGCGCCGGATCCGGCGCAGAACCGCACGCACATGGCACGAAGTCGGGGCTGGGAGCAGCGGGGAGGGCTGGGGTCGGCTATCGGGGAGGGCCGAGTTCGAGTCGTCGGCGCAGCTCGGCGCGGCCCTCGGGGGAGTCGGGCAGGTCCCACCACGACTCCACCCACCATGTGGCACCGGCATCCGCCCACTGCTCCACGGGTGGGCGAACCGTGCCGAACTCGCCGTGGCTGTCGCCCTCGACGACGACGTCGTAGCCCTGCATCGTCTGCCCGGCCTCGGCCCGCAGGGCCCCGAGGCGCTCGACGAGCTCCCTCAGGGCCGGCGGCGTCAGCTGTGACCCCGGGTTCTCGAGGCTGCCCCCGGCGATGGCCGGGAAGACGCCCTGCCACCGGGCGGCCCGCTCCAGCGATCGTTGGCGGCTGCGACTGTGCACCATCAACCCGACGCACCAGACGGGCGGATGCGGTGTCTGGACCGGTGGCGGCGGGACCAGCTCGGTGACGGGGGAGGCCGAGAAGTACTCGCCCGTGTACGAGAAGGGCTGCCCACCCATGAGCCCCGCGTAGACGTCGAGCACCTCGTCGAGCTTGCGCGCCCGCACCGCGCGGCCCTCGTCGGCCTCGAAGGCCAGCCAGTTGCCGTGCAGCGCACCCAGACCGACCCCCAGGGTCACTCGACCGCCAGAGAGCCGGTCGAGCGAGGCCACCCTCGACGCGAGGTCCCACGGTCGGTGCCGGGCGGCGGGGGTGAGCAGGGTGCCCAACCTGATGCGCTCGGTGGCCATGGCGGCGGCGCCGAGGGTGACCCACGCGTCCTGCCCCCAGACGGCCTCCCACGTGAAGACCTGGTCCCACCCGGCATCCTCGGCGACGAGGGCGAGCTCGGTGAACTCGCGCTCGGTGGCATACGTGATGACGGCTCCGAACTTCATCCCGGCACCGTACCGACCCCCACCGACTGCCCCGCACTTCTTGCGCTGCAGCCACCGGGATCCGGTGGCTGCAGCGCAAGAAGTGCGGGAATGGGTGGGGGGCCACCCGGCGTTTAGGACCCTGTGCGCCACCTCTGGCACACTTGATCGCTGGACCGGTTCACGGCATTGAAATGCGTTTCCTGAGCGCTCACACCACGAGGGGCGCAGTCGGGGCGCCAAGGGTTTGCAGCACCGTGCTGAACCCGCCGACCCGGACACCTCCAAGGAGAAACATCGTGAAGAAGGACATCCACCCCGACTACGTCGCGACCACGGTCACCTGCACCTGCGGGGCCACGTTCGAGACCCGGAGCACGGCCAAGAGCGGCTCCATCCACGCCGACGTCTGCTCGCAGTGCCACCCGTTCTACACGGGCAAGCAGAAGATCCTCGACACCGGTGGCCGCGTG
>NZ_DAORSO010000077.1:0-11315 GCF_035443565.1 Ornithinibacter sp.
TGGCGTTCGGCAGGTTCGGCGTGCGCTCCCCGTCGAGGTACGGCAGCAGCGTCAGGCCGCCCGCACCCGGCGCCGCAGCCAGCGCCAACCGGTCGAGACCGGCGTGGTCGGTGTTCAGCATCGCGGCGCCCGCACCAAGCACGCGCGCGGCGTTGAGCGTGCACACCAGAGGGAGGAAGCCGCCCTCAGCATCGGCGAACGACTGCACCGAGCCGCTCGGATCGGCGCTCGCGGCGTCGGTGCGGGCGAACGCGGTGCCACTCGTGCCGAGCGAGACGACGACGTCACCCGGGGCCAATCCCAGCCCGAGCGCCGCCCCCATGTTGTCGCCCGTTCCGGCCGCCACGAGCAGGCCGGATGCCGTGTGGCCGACGACCTCGGACGGCCCCGCCACCCGCGGCACAGCCAGCTTCGCACCCCGGGTGGCGAGGGTGAGCAGGTCCTCGCGGTAGGACCGGGTGCCCGCCGACCAGTACCCGGTGCCCGAGGCGTCGCCGGCATCCGTGGTCCACGCCCGTGGCCCCGACGACCCCTCGCCGAGGATGCGCCCGGTCAGCCAGTCGTGGGGGAGCACGCACGTGGAGGCCCGGGCCAGGTTCTCGGGTTCGTGGTCGGCCATCCAGCGCAGCTTGCTGACCGTCGTGGCCGCCACCGGCACGACCCCGGTGGCGTCGGCCCAGGCCTGCGCGCCGAGCTCGGCCACGAGGTCGTCCGCCGACCCCGCCGAGCGGGTGTCGTTCCACAACAGCGCCGGCCGCACCACGGCATCCGACTCGTCCAACAGCACCATCCCGTGCTGCTGCCCACCGACGGCGATCGCGCTGACGCCGTCGAGGATGCCGCCACCGCTCGCCTCCTGCCACGCCGACCACCAGTGGCGCGGGTCGACCTCGGTGCCGTCGGGGTGGCCGGCGCGACCGGTGCGCACGACCTCACCGGTCACCGCGTCACAGACCACCACCTTGCACGACTGGGTGGAGGAGTCGACTCCGGCGACGAGCGGGCGATCGGTCTGGTTGTCCGTGGGCACCCCGCGACGGTAGCGCGTCAGCGGGCCGCGAACTCCGCTGCCTGACGCGCCGAGTAGACGCGGTCAACCGCGTCGATGCTGGCCCGGCTCGACAGGTCGACCCCGGCCTTCTTCGCGGCCGCCTTCGCTGCGGGGGTGCTCAGGTCGGGTGCGAGCACGAGCGCGGGCTTGATGGCGCGATCGGATGCCGCGTAGCGCTTCTGCTGGTCGGCCAACCTCTTCGTGGAGCCCTTGGCCGTGGTGAGCAGCGCCGCGGTGGCGGTGACGGTCGAGCCGGTGAGGTACGGGCTGACCGTCGGGGTGTAGCCGCTCGCCTGGCCGGTGCGGTTCGGGTGGTAGGACTCCTGGATCGGGTTGGACAGACCGTTGATCCACTCCGAGCTGGAGCACACCGCGTGCCCGACGAACGGGGTCGTGGGGTCGGCGAACGAGAAGCCCGCCGCGGTGGCACGAGCGCGGGTCGTGGAGTTGACCAGGTCGGCCATGGCGTTCAGGCGGGTCATCTCGCTCGCGGAGAACCACGTGAGCAGGTTGCAGTCGACCCCGTTGAAGATGTGCGGGTACCCGACGACGGTGACCTTGGCCTGGGGAGCCCGCGCCTTGATGTTGGCGTAGAGGGTGTTCAGGGCGCCGGGGAGGGTCTGGTTCACGTAGGCCTGGGCCTTGTCGATGGCTCCGTTGCAGTTGCTCAGCCACGCCGGCTGGGCGCACGTGGTCAGCACGCTCGCGAAGCCGGCGTCGTTGCCGCCGATCGAGATGCTCACGTAGGCCGTGCTGGAGCTCAGGGCGGAGAGCTGGGTGTTCGAGACGTCGGCGATCTTCGCGCCCGAGCAGGCCCGGAAGTTCAGGTCGTACCCCTTGGCGGAGGCGATGAGCGACGGGTAGGCGTACACCGAGCGCAGGCAGCTCGTGCCGTCCGAGATGTAGCTGCGGGTGCCGGTGCCCGAGGAGTAGCTGTCGCCGAGCGCGACGTAGGACGGGTTCGCAGCGTGGGCCGGTGCGGCCGAGACCACGAGGGCCGCGGTGGCGGCGAGGGCTGCGGTGGACAGGGCACGTCGTCGGGCCATGGGGTTCTCCTCTAATCAGCAGGATCCTGCGGCGCACCCAGCGTCCTCCCTCGCAGCCCCCTGCGTCGAGACCCAACATCCGCGGAGTCAGGTGCACCCCGCGGGGATGAGCGGGACGGCATCCGCCGCGTAGCATCAGCGGAGTGGCCCTGACTGATCTCTCGCGCTGTTCCGTCGCCTCGCGTCACCGTGGCGACCCGCTGGCGGGCAGTGCCCCCGTCGCGTCGCGCTGGCTGCTCATCGAGCACCAGGGTCCGTGGGCGAAGAAGCCGCTCACCACGCCTCCGCTCACGGCATCCCTCGGTGCCGAGATCGAGCGGATCTGCGCGTTGTTCGGGGGCAAGGTCCTGCTCGTGCGCCGCCCCGGCCGGCGACTGCCCGGTGAGGACCCCCACGCGTGGTTCGCGATCGACACCATCAGGCGCACCCGCGTCAGGGGGACGTGGCGGACCGCCGACGACCTGCGCGAGGCGGCTCACGCCCTGGGGGTGCCTCTGTCCGGCAGCGACGAGGACGCCGACCCGATGGTGCTCGTGTGCACCCACGCCACCCGTGACGCCTGCTGCGCGGTGCGTGGCCGGCCGATCGCGGCGACCCTGGCCAAGGCCCTGCCCGAGGAGGTCTGGGAGTGCACCCACCTCGGTGGGCACCGGTTCGCCGGCACGCTGCTGTCACTGCCCGACGGGGCCTGCTTCGGCCAGCTCGACCCTGACAACGCGCTGGCCGCCGTCATGGGACACCGTGCCGGGCGCACCGATGCTCGCTTCCTGCGCGGCACCACCCGATGGGACCCGCCCGTTCAGGCAGCCCTGGCCGCGGTGCTCGCCGAGCACGGCCCGGCCGACCTCGACGACCTCGTCCCCGGAGCCGCGGACACCGACGGGGACCACACGACGGTCGAGGTCTACGGCCGCGGATCGCTGCCGCCCCGCGTGGTCGTCGACGTCGTGCGCGAGGCCCTGCCCGACGCCCCGCTCAGCTGCGGGGACGTGCCCAAGGCCCACGTGGCCCACCGCGCGACCCTGCGCCCCTGACTCAGGGTGAGGGGGCGGAGGCCGGCAGCACCGTGGCCGTCGTGAGCGGCTCGTCGCGAGAGCACACCCGCTCGGGGTCCACCTCGCGCCGGTCGATCCGCGACCCGTTGACGAGCTGTACCCCGTCATAGCTCGGCCGCCCCTCGATGACGTTGCTGTACCGGTAGCGCGTGAGCGTCGCGAGTCGGCAGTTCGTGCCGAAGGTCAGCACGTCGAAGGCCGACGGCTGCCCGACGAGCTCCTCCCCGGGGGCCTGCTCGACGAAGTGGTTGACCGGCCCCCCGCCGGTGAAGGTGCCGACCTGCACGCGGTTGCCCTCGAGGTCGGTGGAGTGCATGTGTCCGTTGACGAGCACCCCGCCCACGACTCCCTTGAGCGCCCACGGTTCGTGGCTCACGACCACGTCGGATGCCGTCCGCCCACCGAACGCGGCGACGAAGGCTTCGCGGGCGGGCACCTGCTTCGCCGGTGAGCCGGTGCCGGAGTCGCCGAACCAGCGGGGGTCGTTGAACCCCGAGATCGTGATGCCCCCGATGGTGGCCTCGGTGTACTCGCCGGGCGTCGGCTCGAGCAGCACGACGTTCGGCACCTGCGCGAGCCGGGCCAGCACGGCGGTGTCGGTCGCGCTCGTCGCGTCGTGGTTGCCCCGGACGAACAGGTAGGGCACCTCGAGGGACTCGATGCCGCTGAAGATGCCGGCCGCCTCACCCTCGGCAACCGTCCCGAAGTTGAGCAGGTCGCCGGCGTCGATGACGACGTTCACCGACTCCTCCTGCACGATCGTGCGCATCAACGAGTACTGGTTGCCGCCGTGGATGTCGCTGACGAGCAGGGCGCGCAGCGCGGTGTCGGCCTCGAGGGGTGCCGCCGAGTACTTCTGCTGCAACGCCGTCGACAGGGCGATGACGTTGCGCAGGTACGGCGCGACCTGGGTGGCCCGGGCCTCGACGTCGGACAGGATGCCCTGGTTGCGCTGCAGGGTGCCGAGGATGCCGGTCGAGGTGAAGGTCTCCTGGCGCTGCGGCTGGTAGGTCGCGTACAGCGAGGCCGCCGTCAGCGCGGTGGCCAGCACCCACCCCGTGCCGCACGCCACGACGAGGGTGAGGCGGGGGCGACGGCGGCGCAGCACGGCATCCGCCCCCACGACCGCACCGATCAGCACGAGCCCGCCGATGGCGAAGCGCAGGAGGACGTCGACGGCCACCTCGCGGATGGCCTCGCTCAGCTCGGCCGGACCGGGTCGCAGTGACGCGAGGCTGACGTTGGGGCGGGACAGCTCGTCGGCGATGCTCGCGTTCACCTGTGGCACGGAGCGGATGCCGGGGGCGACCCCGGAGAAGCCGAGTTCGAGGTCACCGAACGCCGTGGTCGCGAGGATCTGGCCGAGGTGGGTCGGGTCGGGGTCGAGCGACACGGTGGCCTGGTAGTTGCGGGTGTGGGCCGTCGCGGGGGCAACCGTCGTCGCGATGACACCGGCGGCGACGCAGGTCACGGTCACGGCGAGCACCCCGAGGCCCTGAAGGACCCGACGTGAGCCGATCCGGTGGCCTGCCCACCACCACACCCCGATCGCCGTGACGAGCGGCCAGATCACCGTCAGGGCGGCGACCACCCGTTCGTGGAGCCCGAAGGACGCGCTGCTCAGCCCCAGTCCGAGGCTTGCGACGGATGCCGTGAGCGCCACCGCCGCCGTGCGCGCGACGCGCTGGGTGAGGACTCGCGGGCCGCTCTCGGTAGCGGCGAACCACGGCCAGAGGCCGAGCAGGACGAAGGATGCCGTGGCGACCGCCGTGTGCGCAGCGGAGGACTCGGCGCGCGAGGGCAGCGGGACGGCGGCGACGAACAGGGTGGCGACGCCACCAGCGGCCAGGATCGCGCGCCCGGTGCGCTGGGCTGCTCCGAGGGCCCAGGCCGTGACGACGTGGGCCAGCCCCGTCACCACGAGCGCCGCGGTCATCACCCAGCGGTGCGGGGTGACCGAGGCGGCGAGGGCGCTGATCGTCTCGGACCGGGCATCGAAACCCCCGGGTTGCAGAGCGGCGGCCCACGTCCATCCGCCGACGAGCGCCGCGACGGCGACCGTCGCACTGAGCACGGCGGTCCGGGGCCGCCCCCTGCGTGCGGGCATGGGGTCAACCCTAGGTCGGGCACCTAGGGTTGACCCCATGCCCGGTGCCTCGTCAGCGTTCGACGCCCCGTTCAAGGGCGTGCTCCTCGACCTCGACGGCACGCTCGTCGACTCGATCGCCGCGGTCGAACGGTCGTGGCTGCGGTGGTGTGGTGAGTTCGCCGTCGACCCCATGCGGTTGCGCGGGATGCACGGAGTGACCGCCGCCAACGTCATCGAAGGGCTCCTACCCCCCGAGGTGCGCGAGCAGGCCCACCAGCGCATCCGCGAGATCGAGGTGGCCGACGTCGACGACATCGTCGTGCTGCCCGGAGCCGCCGAACTGCTCCGGGCGCTCGCCGACGCCTCAGTTCCCACGGCCATCGTCACGTCGGGAACGCGCGACCTCGCCGAGGCGCGCATCGCGGCGACCGGGCTGGTCCACCCGCCGGTCGTCGTCACGGCATCCGACGTCGAGCGCGGGAAGCCGTGGCCCGACCCGTGGCTCCTCGGCGCGCGCCTTCTCGGGGTGGACCCGGGGGAGTGCCTGGTCATCGAGGACTCGATGGCGGGGCTGCGGGCGGCACGCGAGGCCGGATGCCGTGGCCTGGTCGCGGTGACGAGCACCACCACGCCCGAGGAGCTTCGTGAACTGGCCGGGGTCGTCGTCCCCGATGTCGCCCACCTGTCGACCCAGGTCGAGCAGGGGCGGCTGCGCGTGCACGTCTGAAGCGTGGGCGAGGTCACTGCCTGAGGGTCCTGTCCGGGGCCCGACGCTCGAGGTCGCCGCTAGGGTGCACCAATGGATGCCGACGTCGTCGTCGTGGGTGCCGGCCTCGCCGGACTCGTCGCCACGTGTGAGCTCGCCGATGCGGGCCGCTCGGTGGTGCTGCTCGACCAGGAGAGCGAGGCCAACCTCGGGGGTCAGGCCTGGTGGAGCTTCGGAGGGCTGTTCCTCGTCGACAGCCCGGAACAGCGCCGCATGGGCATCTCGGACTCGCTGGAGCTTGCCTGGCAGGACTGGCAGGGCACCGCGGGCTGGGACCGCCTGACCAACCCCGACGGCAGCCCCGGGCCCGACCACTGGGGGCGGCAGTGGGGGCGGGCCTACGTCGAGTGGGCTGCCGGTGAGAAGCGGTCGTGGTTGCGCGAGCGCGGCATCTCCTTCTTCCCGGTCGTAGGCTGGGCCGAGCGGGGGGACGGCACGAGTGGCGGGCACGGCAACTCGGTGCCGCGCTTCCACATCCCGTGGGGCACCGGCACCGGGGTGGTCGCGCCGTTCGAGCAGCGGGTGCGCGACCACATCGCGGCCGGCCGGGTGATCTACCGGCCGCGGCACCGGGTCGACCAGCTGGTGCGCGCCAGTGGTGTGGTGACGGGGGTTCGGGGGTCGGTGCTGGCACCTGACGCGTCTCCCCGCGGCGTCGCGAGCAACCGCATCGTCGAGGGTGAGTTCGAGTACGGCGGCCAGGCCGTCGTCGTGACCTCCGGCGGCATCGGCGGCAACCACGACCTGGTCCGGGCCAACTGGCCGCAGCGGCTGGGAGAGGCTCCGGCCGACATGCTGACCGGCGTGCCGGCCTACGTCGACGGGCGGATGCTCGCCATCACCGAGGCAGCCGGCGGCGCCGTGGTCAACCGGGACCGGATGTGGCACTACGTCGAGGGCGTGCGCAACTGGGACCCGGTGTGGCCGGGCCATGCCATCCGCATCCTCGCGGGGCCGAGTGCGATGTGGTTCGACGGGCGCGGGAATCGGCTGCCTGCGCCGTACTTCCCGGGGTTCGACACCCTGGGGACGCTGGATCACCTCCAGCACACCGGTGTCGAGCACTCGTGGTTCATCCTCAACCGGGCACTCGCCGGCAAGGAGTTCGCGCTGTCGGGGTCGGAGCAGAACCTCGACCTGACCCAGCGCCGCTACCGCGACGTGCTGAAGCGGCCGATCACTGCGGTCCAGCCGTCGGTGCAGGCGTTCCTCGACCACGGTGAGGACTGGTTGACCGCCGACACCATCGGTGAGCTCGTCGCGAAGATGAACGAGCTGACCCCGCACGCACCGCTCGACCCGGCGCACATCGAGCGGCAGGTCGTCGAGCGCGACCGGCAGGTCGACAACGCGTACACCAAGGACGCGCAGGTCGCCGCGATCCGGGTGGCTCGCGGTTACCGCGGCGACAAGCTGACGAAGCGGGCCTTCCCGCTCCATCGCATCCTCGACCCGAAGCGCGGCCCGCTCGTGGCCGTGCGCCTGCGGGTGCTCTCACGCAAGACGCTCGGCGGGTTGCACACCGACCTCAGCGGGCGGGTGCTCGACCCCTCGGGTGAGCCGGTGCCCGGTCTCTACGCCGCGGGTGAGGTCTCCGGGTTCGGCGGTGGTGGCGTGCACGGGTACCGGGCGCTCGAAGGGACCTTCGTCGGCGGCTGCCTGTTCTCGGGTAGGGCTGCCGGTCGCGCGGCCGCAGCCGCCACCTCCTGACCCGTTCCCGGATCGACCAATAGGTCAGTCTGGGGACGACGACGGATGCCGGTTCGTCGCGTGATCCCTCAGAGGTACTGACCGGTGCCCTC
The DNA here is from genome assembly GCF_035443565.1 of Ornithinibacter sp. Classification (NCBI taxonomy): domain Bacteria; kingdom Bacillati; phylum Actinomycetota; class Actinomycetes; order Micrococcales; family Intrasporangiaceae; genus Ornithinibacter; species Ornithinibacter sp. Next base: position 7,810 of record NZ_DAORSO010000077.1, read on the forward strand.
GGCGTGACCGGGGGCACCGGGGCCGTCCGGCACCGGCTGACCGTGGGGCATGGCGCCGGAGGGCGGGCCCGCGGGGTGCGACGTGCCCGGCGGCAGGGCCCGCATCTGCTGCAGCTGGGCCTGGGCGGCCATCTGCTGGGCGACGAGCGCCGTCTGGATGCCGTGGAACAACCCTTCCAGCCACCCCACCAGCTGGGCCTGGGCGATGCGCAGCTCGGCGTCGCTCGGGGCCTCCTCGCTGAACGGCAGGGCGATGCGCTCGAGCTCCTCGACGAGTTCGGGGGCCAGTCCGTCCTTGAGCTCGGCGATCGAGCGGCTGTGGATCTCGGCGAGCCGGGCCCGGCCGCGCTCGTCGAGCGGAGCGCTGCGCACCTCTTCCAGGAGCTGCTTGATCATCGAGCCGATCCGCATGACCTTGGCCGGCTGCTCGACGAGGTCGGCCGGGTTGCTGGGGCGCTCGCGGCGTTGCTCGCGCTCGTCGTGGGGCTGCTCGTCGTGGTGGGCGACGCCCATGCCGTCGGGGGTGACGACGACGACGCGCTCGCCGTCGCTGGTGACGGTCGCGGGGACGACCTGCTCGTCGGTCGAGGAGTCCTGGTCGCCGTTGGGGGTGTCGTGCTCGCTCATGCGCCCATCCTGCCCCACGGCATCCGGCCCCACAGGGTTGACATCGACAAACGATGTGCATATCGTCAATCAGGATTATCGAAAGTCGATATGTGACACACGAGAGGCACTCCTCATGGACCAGAGCACGACACCCACGACGCCCACACCGAAACCCCGTCGGGACTGGTTCGCCTTCGACCGCAGCGACCGCTGGGGCATGGGCATCCTGCTCGGGTTGGTCGTCGTCATCACCGTCGCCACCAGCATCGTGCTGCCCATCCTGCGCTGGGCTGACGGCGACGGCATCCCCTTGTCGTTCCTCAGCGACGTCACCGTGCCCGAGCTCGATGCGGTCGGAACCTCCTACGGTGTCGCGGCCTACGACGTCACGCTGGCCGATCCCACGGTCGCGCAACGTCTGCTCGACCTCGCCCCCGGCGTGTTGATCGTCGGTCTCATGACCGCCGGCAGCCTGCTGATCGTGGCGGTGATGCGCACGATCGCCGCAGGTGACCCGTTCGTCGCCGCCAATGTCCGCCGCATGCGCCAACTCGCGGCGGTGCTGCTCGTCGGGCCGTTCTTCACCCTCTTCCTGTCGATGTCGGTGCACGGGGCACTGCTCAGTGACGTAGACCTCGGCGGCCTCGGGCTCTCGGTCGTCCTCGACATCCCCTGGCCGTGGTTCATCGCCGGCATGGTCGTCGCGCTGCTCGCGGAGGCGTTCAAGGCCGGCAGCCGGCTGCGCGACGACGTCGAAGGCCTCGTCTGATGCCGGTCGACGAGCCGCACCGCGTCACCTGCCACCTCGACCGACTGCTCGCGGAGCGCGGCATGACCTTGGCGGCCCTCGCGGATGCCGTGGGCGTCACCGTCGTCAACCTCTCGGTGCTCAAGAACAACCGAGCCAAGGCCGTCCGGTTCAGCACCATCACGGCGATCTGCGACGTGCTCGAGTGCCAGGTGGGGGACGTGCTGAGCGTCGAGCGCGAGGTGCGCTGACGGCATCCGATCAAGCCGCCCGCCCACGGCATCCGATCAGGAGACCGGGGTGGCCGTGACGACGATGTTGTCGCGGTGGCTGCGCAGCTCGCGGTTGTACTCGCCGCCGCAGGTGATGATGACGAGCAGTGGATCGCCGTCGCGGGCGAAGATCTCGTCGACCGGAAGCGCCTTCTTGAAGATCCGCTCGCGGCCGGCGATCTCGTACTCGTGCTCCACCCCGTCCTTCGTGGTCACCGTGACGCGCATGCCGGGCTCGGCCTTGCGCAGCTGCGACAGTGCGCCGGGTCCGGCCTTCTGGGTGGCGACGTGGCCCGCGATCACGGTGTTTCCCTGCTCGTCGTCGGGGGCGGGCCCGTACTGGTACCACCCGACCCTCGTCGGCTCGGCGGGGATGACCATCGCCCCGTCGTCCTGCACCCCCACCGAGTACACGGTGGCGTCGACGTCCAGGTCAGGGATGACCAGCCGGGTCGGGGGCGAGGCCGCGTCCTGCTGGGCGTCCAGCGACGCATCCCGTGCGGTCGCCGTCGGCAGGGTGCGAGGAGCAGATGCGGTGGGCGTCGGAGAGAGCGAGGCGGATGCCGTCGGGCTCGCGGTCGCGGTCGCCGCGGAGGTTGCGCTGGTGGAGGCCCTGACATCCGCCAGCGCCTGACCCGCGGATGCCTCCGGCTGCCGGGCGAACCACACGGCGAGCACCACGAGGGCGAGCACGCTGACGGCGGCGGCACCTGCTGACAGAGCCGTCCAGCGACGCGGCGACGAGTGGGTGCCCATGTGCTCTTCTCCTCAGAGTCGTGGCCAAAGACGTGTGACGAACGCCCGAGGGCCCGGCCGTGCCGGGCCCCCGGGCGTCGCGGGGTACTCCGGGGGCGACGTCAGACGGTCTCGCGGCGGGCGCGGGCCGCGGCACCGGCCGCGACGACGGCACCGAGCACCGCGACCCCACCGAGGGCCAGTGGCAGCACGTCGGTGCCGAGGTCCGCGGTGCCGGAGGGGACGCTGGACGGCGTGCTGTGCAGCCCGTCGATGGTCTGCACGGCGACGGCGAGGTTCTCGTCCTCGAGCGAGCCCCACGCGTAGACGATCGTGGCCGCGCCCTCCTTGACGGTGACGTCGGCCGGGCCGATGACCGGGTCGGTCGTGCCGGTGGCGGCCACCGACGCGGAGACGGTGCCCGCGGCCAGGTCGGCCTTGGCCTCGTTGGGGTTCGTCAGGTTGGTGAAGACGGGCTCGCCGCCGGCGAGGACGTCGACCGCGGGGGCGGCTGCCGTGTGGCGGACGATGAGGCGACCCTCACCGGCATCCACCTTGCTGACGTCGTTGACGAACGGAGTGAGCACCGGGGCGCCGTCGGCGTTCAGGTGCGCGGCGATGCTGATGTTCGCGCCGTCGGGCACGGTGACCCCTTCGGCCTTGATCGCCGGCTCACCTGACGGGTCGGCGTCCTTGGGGAAGACGGCGAGGTTGTAGGTGCCCCCGGGGATGGAGACGGGCTTGGTGACCGTGCCCGGCTCGAAGTCGGTGAGCAAGGCCTCTTCGGCGGTGTAGGTGGTGTCCGCCGAGGCGTACACGTCGACGATCTGGCCGGGCACGCCGTGGACCACGACGACGGACGCGTTCTCGGCGGCGACTGCCGGCGTGGCCAGCATGGTCAGCGGCGCGGCGGCGAGAGCCAGGGCGGCGGTGGTGGCAAAGGTCTTGCGCATGACGGTTCCCTTCGGTGGATGAGTGGGGCAACACCACTACTTCCGTCGTCAGGGCCGTGCGGATGCGCACCGGCGCGATTAGTTTCTGCGACAACCTCTGTCAGGGGTGTGCGCCGCCGCTCGCGAGTCGTCGCAGGGCGGGCTGGGATGCCGTCGCGAGGGCTGCCGCCGTCAGCGCCGCTCCCACGG
>NZ_DAORSO010000078.1:0-11237 GCF_035443565.1 Ornithinibacter sp.
GGAGGTGGGCGGACGGCATCCGGTACGACGTCGGACCGTGGGCGCGAGAGCGAGCCACTGGCAGCCCGCAAGGCGGCCGGCATCGGGTGGATGCTCACCCTGCTCGCCACCGTGCTCGTCGTCGCCGGTGTGGTGCTGCGCGCGCTCGAGGTGCACCGGTGGCCGCTGGGCAACATGTACGAGTTCGCGATCGTCGGGGCGATGTTCGTGCTGGTGTCGTACTGCGCGTGGGCGTTCCGGCGTGACCTGCGCTGGCTCGGCCTGTTCGTCGTCACCCCCGTGCTGCTCAACCTCGGGCTGGCCATCACCGTCTGGTACACCGACGCCTCGGAGCTCATGCCGTCGCTGCGCTCGGTGTGGCTCGCCATCCACGTCGCGGTCGCGACCTTCTCGGTGGCCGTGTTCACCATCGCCTTCTCGCTCGGCATCCTCTACCTCGTGCAGGACCGGCTCGAGTCGACCCCCGGCCGCAAGCGCAGCTTCATGGACCGGCTGCCCGACGCGCGTTCGCTGGAGCGGTTGACCTACGCGGTGCACATCGTGGCGTTCCCGCTGTGGACCTTCACCGTCATCGCCGGGGCCATCTGGGCCCGGCAGGCCTGGGGTTCGTACTGGAACTGGGACCCCAAGGAGGTCTGGAGCTTCGTCATCTGGGTCGTCTACGCCGCGTACCTGCACGCCCGCGCGACGACCGGGTGGAAGCGCCAGAACGCCGTGTGGATCGCGCTGGCCGGGTACGGCTGCATCATCATCAACTTCGCCGTGGTCAACGTGTTCTTCGTCGGCCAGCACTCCTACTCCGGGTTGTGATCTGACGTGCTTCGGTACACCGTCCTGCGCCTGCTCGTCTTCTTCGGCGTGCTGTCCGCGCTATGGCTGCTCGGGCTGCGCGGCCAGGAGAACATGCTCCTGCTCGTCGCCGGTGCCGCCCTGCTGTCGGCCGTCATCTCGTACTTCGGGTTGCGGCGCTTCCGGGAGGAGTACTCGGCACAGCTCGCGCAGAAGATCGAGCAGCGCATCGAGACCAAGCAGGCCAAGCAGTCGGCTGCCGGGGCCGGCGCGACCGATGAGGACGCCGAGGACGCCGAGGCCGCGCGTGGGGACGACACCTTCCGCTGACCGGGCTGACCCCGCAGCAGGTGGTGAGGGTCAGGTGGCGATCGCGACGCCGATGACGACACCGAGGGCGATGAGGACGGCATACGCCACCTCGTAGAGCCCCGTGGCGGCGAGCACCGGGATCAGCTCGCGCCCCGTGGTGCCGGCCCGCACGGTGCGCACGGCCTTCAACCCGAGCGGCACGGCGAGCAGGCCGAGCAGCGCCCACGGCTCGAACCACGCCATGGCGCCGAGCGCCACCACGGATGCCGTGAACAGCGCGACGTACAGGGTGCGCGTTCGCGCGTCACCGAGTCGCACCGCGAGGGTGCGCTTGCCGTGCTCGATGTCGGTCGGGATGTCGCGCAGGTTGTTGGCCACGAGGATCGCGGACGCCAGGGCACCGACGCCGATGGCGCCGATCAATCCGAACCAGGACACGGCATCCGCCTGCGTGTACAACGTGCCGAGCGTGGCCATCAGACCGAAGAAGACGAAGACGTAGACCTCACCGAGGCCGCGGTAGCCGTAGGGGTTGTCGCCGCCGGTGTAGCGCCACGCCGCCAGCACCGACAGGGCACCGAGCGGCAGCATGATCCACGCCTCGCTGAGGCCGACGAGGGCCAGACCGGCCATGGCCGCGGCGGCGAAGCTCAGCATCGCGGCGGCCTTGACGTTCGACGGGGCCGCCAGGCGCTGGCCGACAAGGCGCACCGGGCCGACCCGGGCCTCGTCGGTGCCCCGGATGCCGTCGGAGTAGTCGTTCGCGTAGTTCACCCCGACCTGGAGCGAGAGGGCGACGAGGAGGGCGAGGATCGCCAGCGCCAGGTCGGCGCGCCCGAGCAGGTGCGCGGCAGCGGTTCCGAGGATGACGGGGGCGATGGCGGCGGGCAGGGTGCGCGGGCGTGCACCAGCCACCCACTGGTTCAGGGATGCCATGGGGGTGTTCAGAGGTCCTTGAGGAAGTCGGGGTCGTCGTCCGGGCCGCGGGGGCGGCGCTGTTGGGGCAGGCCGCGCGGCCCCGTGCGGGGGCGTCCGGCGATGAGCCAGGCGGCCGGGCCGACGACGGGGAAGAGCAGGATGAGGATCAGCCAGGCGATCTTGGGCAGGTTGCGCGCGGCGCCGTCCTGGGTCTGGATGGCGTCGACCACGCAGTAGACCGTCAGCGCGAGGCTGAGGATGACAGGCAGGTAACGCAGCACTGCCCCATCATCCCACGGTGAACATGGCCTCCACCGCACGGCGGTCGGGCTTGCCGGGGCCCCGGGTGGGGATCGCGGGTGAGGTCAGGGCCCGTCGTGGCAGGGCGTGGTCGGGCAGGATGCCGCGCAGGTGGGCGCGCAGGTCGGCGGCGGTGACGTCGTGGACGGCGTCCGGGGCGAGCACGACCAGAGCGGACACGACAGCCCCCCACTCGTGGTCGGGACTGCCGACGACGACGGCCTCGCGGATGCCGGGCACGTGCTCGAGGATCGCCTCCTCCACCAACCGCGGGGCGACCTTGAGGCCACCGGTGATGATGAGGTCGTCGACGCGGCCGTCGACGTGCACTGTGCCGTCGTCGTCGACGTGGCCGACGTCGTCGGTACGGAACCACCGGATGCCGTCCTCGTCGGTTCCGAACGTCTCGCGCGTGAGGTCGGGGAGGCCGAGGTAGCCGTGGGCGATCGTCGGGCCGCCCAGCAGGATGCGAGCCTCCTCGTCGAGCTCGACCTCGGTGCGGGGCAGGGCCCGGCCGTCGTAGACGCACCCGCCCGCGGTCTCGCTCATGCCGTAGGTCGCGACGAGGTGCACCCGGGCCCGCTCGGCTCTCGCGCGCAGCCGGGGCGGCATCGCGGCGCCACCGACGAGCACGGCATCGAACGTTCGCAGGGCGTCGGCGCCACCGGGGTGGTCGAGCAGGCGGACCACCTGGGTGGGCACGAGACTGGTGTACCGGCGGGCGCCCGGGGCCAACCGTTCGGTGGCTGCGACGAACGCCTGGGGCCGGAAGCCGTCGGTGAGGTCCATCGCGAGGGGCGGCGTCCCGGCATCCAGCGATCGCACCAGCACCTGGAGGCCGGCGATGTGGTGGGCCGGGATCGCGAGCAGCCACTGGCCGGGGCCGCCGAGGGTGGCGTGGGTGGCGCGGGCGCTGGCTCGCAGGGCCGGTGCCGTGAGCATCGCTCGCTTGGGGGAGCCCGTGGAGCCGGAGGTGCCGATGACGACCGCCAGCGCCTCGGGGAGCGAGGTCGGGTCGTGGTCGGGGACCGGCGGGACCGGTCCGGAGGCGGCGTGCGGCATGACCGGCCGGTCGCCGGCCAGGGCCTCAGCCAGCAGGGGCAGCAGGTCGAGGCTGGCGGGCCCGGCAGGCACTGCGAGTGCTTCGACGGCGGGTGCGCCGTCGTGGTGGTGGCCGGTCATCGCTGCTCCCCTCGCCAATCGTGGGCCGCCGGTGGATGATGGGGTCTGGACCATCGGGCCCAGGAGGTGGACCGTGGACGAAGCGTATGCCGCGTACCTGCGAGCGGTGCAGGAGCAACGGGCCGAGCTCGGTGAGTCGATGGTGGCCCTCCAAGGGGCGCTCGACCTGCCGGCCGGGCTCGGTCCGACGTGGCGGGGGCGGGTGCGGGCCGCGCTGACCGAGCTGGCCCACGACCTGCGCGACCACGTCGAGCTCACCGAGGCCGCCGGGGGGTTCTACGACGACATCCGCACGGCTGCTCCGCGCCTGAACCACCAGGTCGAGGAGCAGCTGGCCGAGCATGCAGCCCTGCTGGCCGAGGTCGAGCGGTTGCTCGCCGAGCGAGATGACGGGGTTCGTGGCGCGGACGCCGTGGTCGCCCACCGGGAGGCAGCGACCCGGTTGCTCGAGCAACTCGTGCGGCACCGGCAACGCGGGTCGGACCTGACGTTCGAGGCCTATGCGGTCGACCTCGGCGGGAGTGGCTGAGGCCGGTCCGGGCCGCGGCCAGTGCGGACTAGGTGACGAGCAGGGCGGTCACGGCGACCGCGACGGTCGCGATGATCTCGCCGATGCCGACGGCCTTCGGTGAGCCCCGGAACGCGGGCAGGACCGCCGCGCGGATCGTCAGCAGTGCGAACACGAGCACCAGCCACGGGCTCACCCACGTCATCGCGACGGTCGCAGAGCCGTGCGCCAGGGCCGAGAGCCAGTGGAAGCGTTCGTCGCCCCGTTCGCGGATCATCGTCTTGACGTAGAGCACCGTGCCGGCGAAGTACGCGGCGAGGATGCCGGTGAGGAGCCAGGCGCGCTGCCAGTCGGCGCCGCCACCGGCGTCGTACGCGACGAGCACCATCAGGGCTGAGCCGATGCTCGTCGCGAGGCCGCTGCCCAGGCTGCGCTCGTCACGTCGGGCGCTGGCCACGAGAGCGACGGCGAGCGGTGCGACGAACAGGGGAGCCCAGCGGATCAGGCCGGGGTCGAGGACGAGGGTGAGGGCGCCGAATGCCGCGGAGGTGAGGCCGTAGGTGCGCAGGGGTGGCACGAGCTGGGGGCGCCGCCGGGGCGGTGCCTTGAGCCACAGCCCGGCGGCGAAGAACGCGAAGTAGCCCAGGAACCAGAAGGCAGTCAGGGGCAGGTGGACCCACCGCGGGCTGCTGGCGAGGATGCCGACCGCGAGCGGGGTGGCGAGCATCGCCCAGGCCCCGTGCTGGTTGGGGACCCACCCCGGCGACCGTCTGCGGCTCACCCGTCGAGGGTAGGCCGCTGAGCGCGGCGCTCGGCCACCGGGTCAGCGAGAGGTCACGCGAGAGGCCACGCGGGGGTCACCGTCCTGCCAGGGCGCGGGCGCGGTCGGCGCCGGGGCCGGTGAGGTCGTCGTAGCTCGTTCGGCGTCCGGTCGACAGGAGCAGCAGGGAGGTGACTGGTCCGTGGACCTCTTTCCCTGAACCGCGGGCCCAGTCGGTGTCCGTGGCGACGAGGCGCAGACCGCGCAACCGGCGTGCGGGGAAGAACGGGAATCCGAAGGTGCGCTCCCAGGCCCAGTCGGTGGCGGTTGCCGCTGCCTCGGGGTGAGGGGTCACGCTCTTTCCGAGCGGGCGAGCGATGTCCTGTGCGTGCACCAGGGCATCGAGCAGGGGGTCGCGCCACATCGTCGTCGGTGCCAGCGTGCGGTTGCCGACGATCGTGCGCAGCCTGCCACTCACCTCGGCATCCGACAGGCCGCGAGACCAGGCCAGGGTACTTTCGCGGATGATGGCGTCGAATCGAAATCCCTGCCGCACAGCGTTCTTGAGGGCGAACGTGGTCGACGCGAGTGCGGCCATCGACAGGTGGGCGCCCACGTCACGAATGGTCCAGGCGCCGCACAGTGACTGCTGCAGGCGTTGGTCGGGGGTGAGGGTGTCGATCAGGTCGGCGACCTCGGTGCGCACTGCGTCGATCGCCTGCCAGCTCTCGTCCTTGCTGATGGTGGTCATGCGCTCGTCTCCGATACCGTCAGACTATCGAACCATATTGGTACGATAGTCTGACGAACATTCGGATGGCAAGGCACGGCATCCTCGGTTGTCGTCCTACCGCCCGGTATCGATCGCATCACGTCGGAGGTGACGGGTTTTGTCGGACCCCAATGTCGGGGTGCTCATGTTCGTGGCCCATCGCGCGATGGAGGAGCGCGTGCTCGCCGCCCTGCGCCTCGCCGGATTCGACGACGTGACCCTCGCGCAGGGGAGGGTGTTCGCGAGGATCGGGCACGGGGGGACCCGTCTGACCGACCTAGCGGAGATGGCCCAGGTCACCAAGCAGACGGCCGGCTTCCTCGTCGACCGGCTCGCGGATGCCGGGTACGTCGAGCGGGTGCCGGACCCCAGCGATGCGCGGGCCAGGCTCGTTCGGATCGCCGACCGCGGCCGGGTGGCCCGGGAGTGCGCAGCCCGGGCGGTCGCGGAGGTCGAGGCCGAGTGGCATGCACACCTCGGAGCACGCGACATGGACCGGCTGCGCTCGATCATGGGACGACTGCGAGTCGTGACCGACCCCTACCGGGACCTCGACCCCTCGCAGTGATCGTGGGCCGTCGTGTCCTCGCCGTGCTGCGGCCGGCCCTGCCATAATCGCCGGCATGACCTTCTCCCTCGGCACGTTCGCGTCCCCCGTCGACGGCACCGCACTCGCCACCTACACCTGGGATGCCGTGCAGGCGCCCGTCGGGGTCGTCCAGGTGGCCCACGGGCTCGCCGAGCACGCAGGTCGCTACGACCGCCTCGCGCAGGCGCTCAACGTGGCGGGCTTCGTCGTCCACGCCACCGACCACCGCGGCCACGGGAAGTCGATCTCCGGGGTGCCGGGTGACTTCGGGGATGCCGGGTTCGAGGCGCTCGTCGCTGACGTCGCCGCCTACGGCGCCAGCCTGGCCGCAGCGCACCCCGGGCTGCCGCTGTTCCTCGTCGCGCACTCGATGGGGTCGTTCGCTGCCCAGTCGGTGCTCCTCACCGATTCCGACCAGTACTGCGGGGTCGTGCTCTCGGGCTCGACGGCTCTCGCCGAGCTGGGCGCCGCCATGGCGGCCGGTGCGCAGGGCCCCGATGCCCCGGCTGGCCTCGAGGCGTTCAACGTCGGCTTCGAGCAGCGCACCGGCTACGAATGGCTATCGCGCGACGAGGCCGAGGTGGACGCGTACGTCGCGGATCCGCTGTGTGGTTTCGACCTTCCGGAGGCGACGGTCCCGGCGCTCTTCGGGGCTGCCGGGACGCTCGCCGACCCCTCGGCGCTCGCGGCGATCCGCCCGGGCCTGCCCGTGCTGATCGCGTCCGGTGTCGATGACCCGCTCGCGGGTGGCGGTCAGCTCGTGGAGCTGCTCGGGCAGCGCTACCGCGACGCCGGCCTGACGGATGTGACGGTGCGCCTGTACGAGGGTGCGCGGCACGAGATCTTCAACGAGACCAACCGCGGCGAGGTCACCGACGACGTGATCGCGTGGCTGGACGCCCACCGCTGAGGCCCACGGCAGGGACGGGGGACGCGGACGACCTCGCGAGGCTGGATGCCGCGGCACGGCATCCGTCGATGCTCGCCCGCGTGGTGGCGGGCGTGTTCACGCCGGCGAACGTGGTGCTCGCGGTCATGGCGTACGTCGCGCTGCGGCACTCGAGCAGCGCGGTCGAGGCCTTCGGGTGGTGGGCGCTGACGCTCGTTCTCGTCGTGGGGGTGCCCTACGGCATCCTGTTTCGCGCGCTGCGGGTCGGGCGGGTGGACGACCGGCAGGTGGTGCGGCGCTCGCAGCGGCCGTGGCTGTTCGTCATGGCGCTGGTGTGTGTGGTGCTCGCCCTGGGTGTGTTGGCCGTGGCCGATGCGCCGCGCGAGGTCGTCGTGCTCGTCGTGTCTATGGCGGCCGGACTGGTGGCGATGTCGGTCGTGACGTTGGTGACCAAGGCGTCGATGCACCTGGCCGTGGCGTCGGGGGCGGTGGCCGTGGTGCTGGTCGAGCAGCCCGGGGTCGGTGCTGCGCTGGCGCTGCTGCTCGTGCCGATCGGGTGGGCGCGCTGGCGGGATGGGCGGCACTCGGTGGGGCAGATCGTGCTCGGTGCCGTCATCGGCGGGGTGGCGTCGTGGGCGGTCTACGGGGCGTTGCGCTGACGGCAGGTGGTCACGGCAGGGTCGTGGGCTGGCTCGTCTCGCGAGTGGCAGGACGTGCCTAGAAGTACCAGGGGAAGGGGGACCAGTCGGGGTCGCGCTTCTCGAGGAACTGGTCGCGCCCCTCGACGGCCTCGTCGGTCATGTAGGCCAGGCGGGTCGCCTCGCCGGCGAAGACCTGCTGGCCCATGAGCCCGTCGTCGAGCAGGTTGAACGCGAACTTCAGCATGCGCTGCGCCTGCGGGCTCTTGCCCATGATCTCGCGGGCTGCCTGCAGCGCCTCGGCCTCGAGCTCGGCGTGGTCGGCGACGATGTTCACCGCGCCCATGCGGTGCATGTCGTCCGCCGAGTATGTGCGCCCGAGGAAGAAGATCTCGCGGGCGAACTTCTGCCCGACCATCTTGGCGAGGTACGCACTGCCGTAGCCGCCATCGAAACTGCCGACGTCGGCATCCGTCTGCTTGAAGCGGGCGTGCTCACGCGAGGCGATGGTGAGGTCGCAGACGACGTGCAGGCTGTGTCCGCCGCCGGCAGCCCACCCGTTGACCAGCGCGATGACGACCTTGGGCATGGTGCGGATGAGGCGCTGTACCTCGAGGATGTGCAGTCGACCGCCCTCGGCCTTGGCCCGCCGCTCGTCCACGGTGTCCGCGGTCGCGCCGTCGGCGTACTGGTACCCGGAGCGGCCGCGGATGCGCTGGTCGCCGCCGGTGCAGAAGGCCCACTTGCCGGCGCTGCCGGTGCCGTCGGGGCCCGGGCCGTTGCCCGTGAGCAGGACGACCCCGACGTCGGCGGTGCGCCGGGCGTGGTCGAGCACGCGGTAGAGCTCGTCGACGGTGTGCGGGCGGAAGGCGTTGAGCACCTCGGGGCGGTCGAAGGCGATGCGCACACACCCCAGGTCGACCGCGCGGTGGTAGGTGATGTCGGTGAGGTCCTCGAAACCGGGCACCTCCGCCCAGGCAGCGGGGTCGAACGTCTGGCTCACTCCGGGGATCGCGCTCACGGCGGCAAGGCTAGCCGCGCCCGGTGACGGCTACCCACGCAGGAGGCTCACGTCGAGGCCGCGGAAGCGGCGAAACCTCCGGTCGAAGGTGAGCAGGGTCGCCCGGGACGTCGAGACGACCGCGCCCCGGCGGCCTGTGGACAACTCCATCGGCGATGTCGGCCCCTCGTGCCACGATCAGGTCAAGAGCGCGCCAGGGGGCGCGGAACGGGGGAGTCATGACGAACGACAACGTGGTGAGGTTCGGCCCACGCCGGGGTGGCGACGAGTGGGGCCGCAGGCCCGGCGACCTGGGGTTTCGAGGTATTGGTGACGAGCCATTCGACGAGCACACCGGGCGGTACGACGAGTACGGCCTTTCGCGGTACGACGACGAGCCGCGTGGGTCCGACCTCGGGACCTTGACCAACGTGGTGCTGGTGGGCTCACAGGTCATCGACGTCACGAGCCACCCGGTGGCGGGCAGCGGGTACGAGTGCGCGGTGCTCGACCTCGAACAGCGAGGGCTGTACCAGCGACCCATCAGCCATCAACCACCTCCTGCGCCGCCGCCCCCGCCGCCGCACGAGCGCCAGTTGGCGTGGTTGGCGACGATCGTGGGGGGAGAGGAGGCGCTGTTGGCACTCGACTCCACACCGCTTCCGGACGAGCCGCTCGACCTGTCGGGCGTGCCGCGACACCTCCATGCACGGGTCGAGGCCATCGCTGGGAGGATCGACCCCTGGGTGTCGCTCGCGATGGGCGACGAGGGCCTGACCGCGGCCCGCCGATTGCTCGTGCGGGCCGTTGCTGCGGCACCCGGTCTGCTGCGCAGCGACCGAGATGACATCGCTGCTGGAGCCGTCGTGTGGGCCGCGGCCAAGGGCAACGACCTCGTGGGGCAGAACCGGCCACTGCGGGCCAGCGTCATCCAGGACCTCGCCGGTCTGCTCACCTCACCCGGTCAACGAGGGGCAGCCTTCGCGCACGCCCTGACGGGTGTGGGGACGAGCTACGGCCAGGCCGACTGGCTCTACGGCGGTCTGCGCCCGAACGTCATCCCCCTCGGCAGCCCCGACCTGCTGCTCGGCAGCTTCCGCCAGCGGCTCATCACCTTCCGGGACATCGCGCTCCAGCTGCGAGCCCGAACCCCGGTGGCGGGCTGATCGGCCGCGCGGCCACGGCTTACGGTGGGAAGCATGACGTTGCCACCGCTTCCGGACCTGCTGGCGGGGATGCGCGTGGTCGCCATCCCCATGCGGGTGCGCTTTCGTGGCGTGACCACTCGCGAGGTCGCGCTCATCCGCGGGCCGCACGGGTGGGGTGAGTTCGGGCCGTTCCTCGAGTACGGGCCTGCCGAGGCCTCGCGCTGGCTCGCCTGCGCCATCGAGAGCGCCCACCACCCCTGGCCGGATGCCGTCCGCACGACCGTTTCGGTCAACGCGACCGTCCCAGCGGTCGCGCCCGGGGAGGTCGCCGGCGTGCTCGCGCGCTTCCCCGGGTGCACGACGGCCAAGGTCAAGGTCGTCGAGCGCGGGCAGAGCCTGGCCGACGACGTCGCGCGGGTGGCCGAGGTGCGTGCCGCCATGGGCGCCGCGGGCCGGGTGCGGATCGACGCCAACGGCGGGTGGAGCGTCGACGAGGCCGTGGCCGCCTTGAGCGCCCTGGCCCGATACGACCTCGAGTACGTGGAACAGCCGTGCGCCACCGTCGAGGAGTTGCGTGACCTGCGCATCGCCTTGGCGCGCGCCGGTGTCGACGTGCCGATCGCCGCCGACGAGTCGATCCGCAAGGCCGAGGACCCGCTGCGAGTCCGTGACCTCGAGGCTGCCGACCTCATCGTCGTCAAGGTCGCGCCACTCGGGGGTGTGCGCTCGGCGCTGGCGATCGTGCAGGAGTGCGGCCTTCCGGCGGTCGTGTCGTCGGCGTTGGACACCAGCGTCGGCATCTCCTTCGGGGTGGCGCTCGCCGCCGCGCTGCCCTCACTCGAGCACGCCTGCGGGTTGGGCACGGTGGCCCTGCTCGCCGGAGACGTCACACCCAGCCCACTCGTGCCGGACCACGGGTCACTCACGGCCGGGCGGGTGGACGTCGGCGAGGCACTGCTCGACCGGTGGGCTGCGCCACCGGAGCGGGTCACCTGGTGGGCCGACCGGGTCGCCGCCTGCCACGCCGTGCTGGCCGCTGCTCCGCAGGGCGGGGGCATGCCGTGATCGACGTGCGCTGGACGTGGGCCTTCCTCGACACCCCACGCCCGCTCGCCGACCGCTCATGGGCCTACTGGGCGCAGGTCACCGGATGGTCGGTGTCGGCCCCACGCGGCGAGCACGGCGAGTTCGCGACCCTGGTGCCCTCTGACGGCGACCCCTGGGTGAAGTTCCAGGCGGTCGGGGACGGGGTGGGCGGCATCCACCTCGACCTCGACGTCGACGACGTGCGCGCGGCCGCAGACGAGGCCACCCGGTTGGGTGCGCGTGAAATCGGCACGCTCGGCGATCCGGAGATCGTGGTCATCATGCGTTCACCGGGCGGGCTCGTGTTCTGCCTCACGACCTGGCAGGGGGACTCGGTGCAGGTTCG
>NZ_DAORSO010000079.1:0-11233 GCF_035443565.1 Ornithinibacter sp.
GAGTCGAAGTGGGGGCTGACCTGCGCGCCGACGAACACCGTGCCGCCGTCGAGGCGAACCCCACCACCGCCGGCCGAGCGGTAGACGCTGATCTGACCGGCATCCGGTCGGAAGCCGTTCGACGGGTCCTCGGTGGTGATGCGGCACTGCAACGCCGCCCCGCGCACGTAGATGTCGTCCTGCTTCATCCCGAGGTCCTCGAACGACTCACCCGCCGCGATGCGCATCTGCGCCACGACGAGGTCGACGTCGGTGACCTCCTCGGTGACGGTGTGCTCGACCTGGATGCGCGGGTTCATCTCGATGAAGACGTAGCGGCCGTCCTCGCCGAGGAGGAACTCGACCGTTCCCGCGTTGCGGTACCCGATCGACTCACCGAAGCGCACGGCATCCGCACACATCTGTGCGCGAGTGGCGGGGTCGAGGTTCGGCGCGGGCGCGATCTCGACGACCTTCTGGTGACGGCGCTGCACCGAGCAGTCGCGTTCGTAGAGGTGCAGCACCGAGCCGGAGCCGTCGGCCAGCAGCTGCACCTCGATGTGCCGCGGGTTGACCACGGCCTGCTCGAGGTAGAGCGTGGGGTCGCCGAACGCGGCATCGGCCTCGCGCTGGGCCGCCTCGAGCGACTCGCGCAGCGTCGACGGGTCATCCACGCGCCGCATGCCGCGGCCGCCGCCGCCGGAGACGGCCTTGACGAAGACGGGGAAGCCGATGTCCGCGGCGGCTGCAGCCAGGGCGTCGAGGTCGGTCGACGCCTCGGCGCTCGCCAGGGTCGGCAGCCCGGCGGCGCGGGCGGCTGTGATCGCCCGCGACTTGTTGCCCGTGAGGTGGAGGACGGATGCCGGTGGGCCGATGAACGTGATGCCGTTGGCCTCGCAGGCCTCCGCCAACAAGGGGTTCTCGGAGAGGAATCCGTAGCCCGGGTAGATGGCGTCGGCGCCGCACTCGACCGCGACCCGCACGATGTTCTCGTGGTCGAGGTAGGCGCGCACCGGGTGGCCGGGCTCACCGATCTGGTAGGACTCGTCAGCCTTGAGCCGGTGCTCGGAGTTGCGGTCCTCGTGCGGGAAGACGGCGACCGTCTTCGCGCCGAGCTCGGTGGCCGCGCGGAACGCGCGGACCGCGATCTCCCCACGGTTGGCGACGAGGATCTTGGTGAACACGGGGGACCTCCCGGGTCGGGGTGGGCACGTCACCCGGCCGCGGGGCCGGTGGTCCGCAGCCTAGTGAGCACGGCCCGCCCGCGCCTCCCTCGTTCCGCCCCTTGCACACGCCCACCCCTCACGGTGCGTCCGGCAGGTTGGTCGCCGGGGCTGCCGGAGTGCCGGACGCAAGGCCCGGTGGCGACGGATTCCGTAGCGCAAACGGCGACGCGCCGAAGACAAAGAATGGCCCAAAGCCATACCAATGACGTCCCGGGAGCCCTAACATCGGCCCGTCGCACCACATATGACGCCGGTCACTTCGGGGCCGGCCGGACCCATGGGAGCAAACCGTGGCTGATGTGCACCTCTCTGACGACGAACGCCTGCTCGCCGAGCTCGGCTACAAGCAGGAGCTCAACCGATCGTGGTCGAGCTTCTCCAACTTCGCGATCTCCTTCTCGATCATCTCGATCCTCGCGGGCTGCTTCACGACCTTCGGCCAGGCGTGGAACAACGGCGGCCCGATCGCCATCTCGATCGGCTGGCCGCTCATCTCCGTCTTCATCCTCATCATCGGGTTCTGCATGAGCGAGCTCGTGTCGGCCTACCCGACCTCCGGTGGCATCTACTGGTGGGCCAGCAAGCTCGGCGGCGCCAAGGCCGGCTACTACACCGGCTGGCTCAACCTCATCGGCCTGCTCGCGATCGACGCATCCGTGGCCTACGGTGCCGCGACGTTCTTCGACCTCTCGTTCAGCACGATGAGCGAGTCGTGGGCCGCCGGCTACAGCCTCCAGCGCGTCTTCTGGATGTTCCTCGTGGTCCTCTTCCTCACGGCGATGATCAACATCTTCGGCGGGCACCTGCTGGCCATGCTCAACAACATCTCGGTGTGGTGGCACGTCGCCGGCGCCGCGATCATCATCGCGATCCTCGTCTTCCTGCCCGAGAAGCACATGAGCGTCAACGACGTCTTCACGATGCGCGTCAACAACAGCGGGGGCCTGGCCGGCGGCGACACGAGTGGCTTCGGCTTCTGGTTCTACGTCCTTCCGCTCGGATTCCTGCTCACGCAGTACACGATCACCGGCTTCGACGCGTCGGCACACCTCTCCGAGGAGACGCACGACGCCGCGGACGGTGCCGCCAAGGGCATCTGGCGCTCGATCTTCTACTCCGCGATCGGCGGCTGGATCCTCCTGCTCGCCTTCCTCTTCGCCGTGCAGGACCCGGAGGCCGTGACGGCCGGCGGCGGCGGTGTCGGCGTCATCTTCAACCAGGCGCTGTCGTCGAGCTGGGCCGGAACGGTGCTCCTCATCGCGAGCATCGGGCAGTTCTTCTGCACCACGGCCTGCATGACGTCCACGAGCCGCATGCTCTTCGCCTTCTCGCGCGATGGCGCCGTCCCCGGCTCGTCGTACTGGGCGCGGCTGAACTCGCGCAAGGTCCCGGCCAACGCGGTGCTCATCTCGTCGGTCATCGCGGCGCTCATCACCGTGCCGGCCCTCGTCGAGGTCAACATCGGCACCGAGGAGGCACCGATCATCGTGCCGACCGCCTTCTACGCGGTCGTGTCGGTCGGGGTCATCGGGCTGTACGTCGCCTTCGCGATTCCGATCTTCCTGCGGTGGCGAGCCGGTGACTCGTTCAAGCAGGGGTCGTGGAACCTCGGGAACAAGTGGAAGTGGATGGCCCCGATCGCCGTGGCCGAGATCGCTGTCATCAGCGTCTACTTCATCCTTCCCTTCACCCCGGCGGCGAACCCCTTCAACGAGAACTTCGAGTGGAAGTTCGTCAACTACGCGCCGATCCTCACCGTCGGCTCGCTCATCGTGCTGTGGATCGGGTGGCATCTGTCGGCCAAGAAGTGGTTCACCGGCCCGAAGATGACGATCGACCTGCCGGAGGGCACGACGAGCGCCGACGAGATCGAGCTCGAGCACCACGGCAAGACCGCCCACGGCGGCACGACGCACGACTGGAAGCCGGGCGACCCGCTGTCCTGATCGGGCACTGACCATGGCCGATCTCGACACGCTGCTCGACGGCATCCCCGTCCTCACCGGGCAGGGGCGTCACGTGACGCCCCTGCCCGGGGGGCTGACCAACGTCAACTACCGGGTGCGCACGGATGCCGGTCTCGACGTCGTCGTGCGCGTCTCGTCGCCCGACACCGGGCTCCTCGGCGTCGATCGCCATGCCGAACACCACAACACCCTGGCGGCAGCCGCAGCCGGGGTCGGGGCGCCCGTGATCGACTACCTCGAGGGCCGCGGCGTCATGGTCGTGGGGTTCCTTCCCGGGCGCACCTGGGGCGACCCAGACGTCGGCGCCAACCCGGTGCGGCTGGCCGCGGCCCTGCGCCGCCTGCACGCGGGCCCGCGGTTCATCGGCCGGTTCGACATGTTCGCCCTGCGCGAGCAGTACCTCGCAGTCGTGCAGGACCACGGATTCCGGATGCCGCCGCACTACCTCACGCTCGAACCTCACCTCGAGCGCGTGCGGGCGGCCTTCGCGCTGGGGCCCGAGACCCTCGTGCCCTGCCACAACGACCTGCTCGCCGCGAACGTGCTTGATGACGGCGGGGACCTGCGGATCATCGACTACGAGTACTCCGGCATGAACGAGCCGTCCTTCGAGCTGGGCAACGCCGCTGCCGAGGCCCACCTGGACCCTGACCAGCTGGCGGCCCTGTGCACCGCCTACTACGGCGACCTCCTCACGCCCGAAGGCCTCGACGCCCGCATCGCCCGCGCCGAGCTGTGGGGCTGGGTCGCCCGCTACGGCTGGACGCTGTGGGGGATGATCCAGGACGGGATGAGCAGCCTGGACTTCGACTTCTGGGGGTGGGCCATGGACAAGTGGGAACCCGCGCAACGGTTGGCCGCCAGTTCCCGGTTCGAGCAGCTGCTCGCCCGGGCGTCAGGGGAGGGGCAGAGGTGACCGACCCGCGCACCGGTGCCCCGGCATCCGAGGCTGTTCGCCAGGCGTCGACGACGGCGCTGCCGGAGCGGGCCCGGATCGTCATCGTCGGCGGGGGAGTGATCGGTGCCTCCACGGCGTACCACCTGGCCCACCTCGGAGAGACCGACGTGCTGCTGCTCGAGCAGGGCACGCTCTCCTGCGGCACGACGTGGCACGCGGCCGGGCTCGTCGGGCTGCTGCGCGCCAGCGAGAGCGGCACCCGGCTCGTGCAGCACTCGGCCGACCTCTACCAGCGGCTCGAGGCCGAGACCGGGCTGTCCACCGGGTACCGACAGTGCGGGGGCCTGATCGTCGCGCGCACGCCCGAGCGGATGACCGCGCTGCGCCGCACGGCCGCGACGGCCGCCGCCTACGACCTCGACTGCGAGCTGCTGACCCCGGCCCAGGCGGGGGAGCGGTACCCGCTGCTGCACACCGACGACCTCCAGGGCGCGATCTGGCTGCCCGGCGACGGCACCGCCAACCCGACCGACGTCACCCAGTCGTTGGCCAAGGGTGCCCGTCAGCTCGGGGTCACCGTGCGGGAACGGGTGCGGGTCACCGGGTTCGACGTCGTGGCCGACCCGACCGCGCCCGGTGGTCGCCGGGTGCGCGGCGTGCGCACGGATGCCGGGGACGTCGCCTGCGAGGTGGTCATCAACTGTGCGGGGCAGTGGGCCAAGGCCGTGGGGGCGATGGCCGGCGTCGTGGTGCCGCTGCACTCGGCCGAGCACTTCTACGTCGTCACCGACCAGATCGACGGCGTGGCGCCGGGCATGCCGATCCTGCGCGACCCCGACGGGTGGACCTACGTCAAGGAAGAGGTCGGCGGCCTCGTCGTCGGCGGCTTCGAACCCGAGGCCAAACCGTGGGTGTCGCCCGAGACCATCCCGTACCCGTTCGAGTTCCAGCTGCTGGAGGAGGACTGGGAACACTTCGCCGTGCTCATGGACAGCGCGATCCACCGGTTGCCGGTGCTCGAGCGCACCGGGATCCGCAAGTTCTACAACGGGCCCGAGAGCTTCACCCCCGACAACCAGTTCATCCTCGGCGAGTCGCCGGACGTCGCCGGGTTCTTCGTCGGTGCGGGGTTCAACTCGGTGGGCATCGCCTCGGCGGGTGGCGCCGGTCGCGCGCTGGCGCAGTGGGTCGTGGCGGGGGAGCCCCAGGAGGACCTGGCCCTCGTCGACATCCGGCGGTTCGCCCCGTTCCACGCCAGCACGCCGTGGCTGCGCGAGCGGGTCTCCGAAGTGCTCGGGCTGCACTACGCGGTGCCGTGGCCGGGGCGCGAGCTCGACACCGCCCGCCCCTTCCGCTGCTCGCCGGTGCACGACCGTCTCGAGTCGGCTGGGGCGTGGTTCGGCTCGAAGATGGGGTGGGAGCGGCCCAACTACGTCGCGCCGCTGAGCGTGCCGCCGTCGCAGCGTCCGGCCACCTACGGGTGGGGGCGACAGCCGTGGCACGACTGGGTCGACGAGGAGCAGCGGGCCACCCGCGAGGACGTGGCGCTGTTCGACCAGACCTCGTTCGGCAAGCTGCGGGTGCACGGCCCCGACGCGTTGGCGCTGCTGCACCTGGTCTGCACGGCCGACGTCGACCGCCCTGTCGGCACAGCCGTCTACACGGCGATGCTCAACAGCAGGGGCGGCTACGAGGCCGACGTCACCGTCACGAGGGTCGGCGACAGCGAGTGGCTGATCGTGACCAGCTCGGCATCACCGGTGCGGGACGCCGACTGGGTGCGCAGGCACGTCGCCCGCGGGTGGCAGGTGACGGTCGAGGACGTCACCACCGCGTATGCCGTGTTCGGGCTGATGGGTCCGCGCTCGCGCGAGCTCTTGGCCAGGATCTCGACGGCTGATGTCGGCGCCGAGGGCTTCGCGTTCGGCACGAGCCGGATCATCGACATCGGCCCCGCGCTCGTGCGGGCCACCCGGATCACCTACGTCGGCGAGCTCGGCTGGGAGCTCATGGTGCCGACCGAGCTCGCGACCGGCGTCTGGGACCGCGTCGTGGATGCCGGCGGCGACCTCGGTCTGCGGCTCGCCGGGTACCACGCCATCAATGCCCTGCGGCTGGACAAGGGCTACCGGGCCTTCGGTGCCGAGCTGGGCCCGGACCGCACCCCACTGGAGGCGGGGCTGCTGTTCACCTGCGACCTGGCCGGTGATCGGGCCTTCATCGGTCGGGAGGCGCTGGAGCGGCAGCGGGCCGTCGGGCCGCGCCGCCGGTTGGCGTCGTTCGTCGTGGAGGACGCGGCGGCCGTGCTCTGGGGCGGTGAGCTGCTGCTGCGCGAGGGTGTGCCCGTGGGCCAGGTGAGCAGTGCGGCCCTGAGCGCCACCCTTGGTACAGCGGTCGGCCTGACGTGGGTGTGGGACCCGGAGGGTGGGCCGCTTCCCCGGGAGCTTCTCGACGCGGGTGGCTACGCGGTCGACGTCGCCCGGACACGGCATCCGGTGCGGTTGTCGACCCGCTCGCTCCACGATCCAAGCAACGGCCACACGCGGGCCTGAAGTGCCCTCGGGCGCACTACAGTTGACGACATGGCAGGCCATGCCGCACGACATGGTGCGCGGAAACGTACGGTGGCTGCCGCGAGCCTGTTCGAGTCGTTCGCGGTGGCTGGTGGCGCCCTGTCCGTCGTGGCCCTGATGACCTTCATCGCCGGGGGTCCCGCCCCCGTGCCCGGAGGCGTCGTCGGTGAGCGTGTCGAGTCCACGTCGGCGCCGGGCACGGTGTCGCCGGTGAACGGCCCAGTGGTCGGGCCGGGCACGACCGGCCCCGGCACGACCGGCCCGCGAGTCCCCTCGTCGACTTCTCCGGCCGACGTGAGCCCGGCGCTGCCGGCCTCGCAGGCCCCAGCCGTGCAGCCCCCAGCCGCGCAGCCCCCGGCGCCCGCCGACCCCAGCAGCCCGGCATCCGCGGCAGCGCCGCCGACGACGGTCCCGAGCCCAACAGCCCGGCCGACGCACCCCGTCAAGCCCACCCCGAAGCCGCCGACGACGCCGACGAGGCCGAGCAAGCCACCCAAGGCCACGCCGACCGCCAAACCCACCACGTCGCCCAACCCTGCGTCCACCTCGCGTCCGTCGGGTGGCAGCAACCCTCGCGCGACGTCCTCGGGACGTCCGACCGCTGAGGCCGGCCTCACCCCCTGAGGCCCGCCCCGGCAGGAATGTCGTTTGGGGGTGTCGGTGTTGAACGGCATACTGACTGGTGTCGATCGGGTGCCGCACCGCGGCATCGACGATATCGGCGCAGTCACAACTGAACAGCGTGGGAGTGAGCCCCCTCAGGGGGGTGATCGGTTTCGACATTGGTCGGCAGACCATGGGGAAGCGGGTCGAGGACGCACGGTTATCTCGTTAACGATCTGTGCAAACCAATAGGTGCCAATTCCAAGCGCACCGACTTCGCCCTCGCCGCCTGAGCGAGCCTCGAAGTCCGTTGGCCTGAGTTTGATCCTGACTCAGTAACCAGCGTCATCTAGGGATCTTGCTGCGTCGTCATGTCGGGGGACGGCGCGGGACTCTTACTCGACTGGGCCTGTCAGCGGACGTGTGCGCGCGAGCGCTGGGGCCGAGAAATGCCGGATTGCTCGCTGTCGCAAGCGGTCCACAGCGCACTGCACCCGGAGAAGCCCTGGTTTCCCGTCAGTGGACGCGGGTTCGATTCCCGCCACCTCCACCCATGCGGTTCGCTCCCACGCTGTTCAGTGCTCAAAACAACGCCTGATCTGCGCAAACGCGCAGATCAGGCGTTGTCTGTGATGCGGACACAACGTGTCATGTCTAGACTTGACACGCCAGAGGAACTGTCACACAGCTGTCACAGGTGGTGGATGAGTTCGTGTAGCCCAGGCCCGACCACCTCCTGAACGGGACGACTCGCGGAGGACGCATGGCTGCACCTGCGAAGCTGCCGAGGGGGGTCACCCGGTATCGAGGTCGTTACCGGGTCAGGGTCGACTACGAGGGGCGTACGCATTCCCTTGGAATGTTCGACACTCTTACGGATGCACGCGCGGCGCTCGACATCACTCGCGGGCAGATTGCTCGCGGCCGGTTCGTGCCGCCAGCCGAGCGCCGGTCCGCCCGCAAGGCCGAGGTCGCGATGGTCGAAGCCCAGTCGGTGACGCTGAAGGAGTGGTCCGAGAAGTGGCTCGCCGCCCTGGAAGCCAACGCCCTGACGCTCAGGGCCTATAGGGGGTCTTGGCAGGGGTGCGGACAAGGAGGTCTGGTGATGAGGTTCAAGAGAACGGTTCCCATCGCGGTCGCGTCGCTGGCGGCGCTGGCCGCGGCCATGGCGCCGATGGCGCAGGCCGGCGACCCGGGAGGGGCTGAGGCGGCCAAGGTCGCGGCCGAGGCAGGTGCGGGAGCACGGTCAGCGGCGGGTACCGCCGGGGACGCGGCAGCCCTGGCGCAGGAGGGAGCGGCCCGGGACGGGGCACTGTCCGAGGATGTCTCGCCGGGCGCGTTCTCCGAGGGCGGACAGGTCGTCAGTCGAGTCTTCGCCGACTCCCGAGTCGCTGGTTCAGACCGGGCGCGGGCGAGCGTGTTCACCAAGGCCTCGCTTGCGGACCTGATGAGCCAGATCGAGGGCCTGCGGGCGACGTCCAAGCGGGCCGATGTGGCGTACGGGTTCTACTACGACGCCGCCAACGACATGGTGCGGATCGACGGCAATCTCGACGCCTCAGCTGTGGCGGCGCTGTCGAAGAAGGGTGGGGCCATCAAGTTCGTGAAGGCTGACGAAGCCGGCCGGGACTCGCGCGCCTCTGACGGCACACCGCATTGGGGCGGGGCGCGCATCACCAGCGGCGGTGCTGGCTGCTCGTCGGGCTTCATCGTGAAGAACTCCGCCGGCACTCGGTTCGCGCTGACCGCGGCCCACTGCGGAGGGCTGAACTCGCAGTGGTACTCAAGCACGAACTACTTCGGCAAGATGACCAGCCGCGGCCCGTTCCCGGCCTACGACATGGCGTTGCTGTCAGGTTCGAGCTACGGCAGCTACATCTACATGGGAGGTTCAACGGGCACCGGCTGGCGCACCGGTGCGGCCAGCAACCCGGCCGTGGGGGCGACATACTGCACCAGTGGAACGACAACCAACGAGAACTGCGGGAAGGTTGTGCAATCCCTGTCGGCTTCGTTCTGTGACAGTTCGGGCTGCACCTACGGTCTCGCGTCCTACACCGGCGGTACAAGCACCGCCGGCGGAGACTCCGGCGGGCCCTTGGTCCTGAAGGGATCCTCCACGGTCTACCCGCGAGGTATCCACATCGCGCGGGCGGGCAGCACCATGTATGCCGAGAAGTGGAGCACTATCTCCAGCCACTTCGGGGTGTCGAGTGTCACGTCCTAGGCAGGGGCGCACAGGCCGGGCAGCGGTCAGGGTCCTTGTGGCCTTGGTGCTGCCCGGCCTGGGCCTGACCATGACCGGATGCTCACCATCCTCGTCCGAGGCCTTGATGCTGGACACCTCCCCCGCTGGCAGCGCGCGTGGCGCAGCCTTGACGGCCGACAGCGAACTCCACGGTGAAGTCGTCGATGGGCGTGCCTGCTTCTGGGTCGTCACCGACAACGGCGCAGAGGTGACGCTGGTGTGGCCGCCGGGTTCGGTAGCGCGCGAGGACCCACTGCGGATCGAGAACAGCGCCGGGCAGGTGGTGGCAACCGCCGGCGCGTCCGCCCCTTCGATGTCGGGTAACCCTGACCAAAGCTCGGGCTGTCGACCCGGAAGTACCCGCTTCATCGTCGGTTCCATCGACTGAGCCCAGCCGGGTCACCGTCGGTGAGGACCGCGAGCAGGTTCCGGTAGGTCGGCGCGGTTTGTGCGCGAACCCGTCCGGACGTTGACCGGCCTCAGATACCCATGGCAGAACGCGTTATCTGGGTGAGGCGATCCCAAGTCGTCCCCTTACGATTCAACACTTCCGTGAGGTCAATCCATTCGCGCGTTGAAGTGCTCTCCGTGCGCAAGCGGGACATGTCGGCGCCGCGCAGGTCGATGATGGTCCAACATGTACCAGCACCGTCATGAATGGCCTTCGCGTGAGACTTTTCGGCCTCACCGGCTCGGTTGTGGACGTTGGAATAGTCGGTGCCGCCCTTGATCTCGATAGCGGCCTTGTACTCGCTGCTTGTGCCAAAGTCCTCCCGGATGACTACGTCCGGATCGGCGGCGAGAGCGAGGGTCACCTCCCGTTGGGAGTTGTTTTCGACCGTGATGGAAACCGGCGTCTCTGTGAAAGTGCGTCCGGCGTCTCGGACGATCTGCTTCATGGACTCGAAGACTTGCTTCGTTGCCTTGCTCCCAATCTGAGTTCTCCAAGAGCCATCAGCCTGCGCTCCGAGCGCCATCAATGGAAGCGCGTTGACATCTTCTCTCAACGTCGACTGAGGAAGCGCGTGGAGGAGAACCGTCACTTGCTGATTCAGGTGAGTACAGAACTCCGGGAGCAACTTCTCGGCTCCCTCCGTGAGCGCCCCCCTCTCCTCTAGTGGCTTGAACGGGGTTAGTCCAGTTGCGGCCTTATAGAAGGATTCTGCTCATCGCACTCGGCACCGAAGCCGCGATGGCCGGCTACCGCGTGAAGTACACCCTGGCCAGCAAACTCGCCAACGAACTCGTCGAAGCCGCCGACGAGATGATCCTGGCCAAGACCATCGCCCGCTACGGCCGCGTCGACCTCCTCTGCATCGACGAACTCGGCTACATGCAACTCGACCGACGCGGAGCCGAACTCCTCTTCCAAGTCCTCACCGAACGCGAAGAGAAAGCCTCCGTCGCGATCGCGTCCAACGAGTCCTTCGCCGGCTGGACCAAAACCTTCACCGACCCCCGCCTGTGCGCCGCGATCGTCGACCGCCTCACCTTCGGCGGCAACATCATCGAAACCGGCACCAACTCCTACAGACTCGCCCACGCTGCGAAGAGTCTGGCCAACGCCAGGTAGCGAACCCCACCTGCGGGGTCGGCAGCCGGGGAACGTTCCCGCAAGCACACTTCCCGCGGTGGCTCGCCATCAGTCCCGCGCGCAACTTGGGCACTGATGCCTGTCGAGCATGGAACGGGCATAGACGGTTCGATGACTGCGGTGCTAGCCTGCGACCCGCGTTGGC